>JAYWAN010000123.1:0-4836 GCA_043782405.1 Chitinophagaceae bacterium | reverse complement strand
TGGTAACCCAACTCATAAGAAAGTTTGGCATAATTGAAACGTGAAACCTGTTGCTGTTTCTTATTGGAACTGTTATAGGCGCAATATTGAAAGGCATTACGTGCGTTGGCTTTTTGGCCGGTACGTAAATAACAATCGCCCAGCAGGTACATGCTGTTTTGCCCCATCGAATCTTTTTCATTGCTCAGTTGCTTAAAGCCATCGATGGCTTTGTTGAGCTGGTTGGCATCATAATAACAATAACTCAATTCATACAATACCTCTTTACTCACTTTATCGCTTTTGCTTACATAATCCTGCAGTAATAGCAATGCTTTGGAGTAATTTTTCTTTTCAAAATATAACTGCCCCATCAGCAGGTTCATCTCTTTTTGGTACACAAGGTATCCTCCCCTGCTCAATACACTTTCACCATAGCGCAGGGCCTCATCCTTTTTGCCCTGGAAATAATAGATTTCGGCAATATAATAAGGCACTACACCTTTGTAGGCTTCCTGTGTTTCCACCAGTTGAAAGGCCCGGAGTGCTTCGCTATACAGGTGATCATTAAAGGAGATAAAGCCATAATAATAATTGGCTGGAATATAATATTTGTTATCCGGCAACTGGCGTATCTCATCAAACAAAGGTTTGGCTGCGGCAAACTGTTTCAGGTTGAAATAGCAGTAGGCCCTTTCAAATTTTGCATCTGCAATTTCTGCGTTGCTCAAATTATCGAGTCCGGCCCTTTCATAATATTTGAGGGCGTTGATGAAATCTTCTTTAATGAAATAAAATTTAGCCAGGTGATAACTCAGCATTTCCCGGCGTGGTTCATTACTAATTACATCTATATAGTGTTTGGCTTGCTCTTCGGCAATGGGTTGCTGAAGTTTCAGTTCACAAACGATATAATAATAATTCACATCGTCATTCAGGTAAGTGTGGTCGCTGATGGAATTATCAGGGTACATGGTCTTCAATTCGGCCAATAAAGGATAAGCCAGCGCATACTGTTCTTTTACAAAAAGTTCTTTGGCGTCCTTATATTTTTTTTCGGGATCAGTTACCACATGTGTGGGTTGCGAAAAGACAGGGAGGGAAAAAGCCGCCGCTATGAGCAACAGGGTAATTTTTTGTTTCATCATGTTGGTAAATTCGTTCATTTTTGCTGGTTGTAAAATTACTTGATATAGGTTCCTATACAAACACCGTTCCAAACCGATTGTGTATAAGTGGATAACTGTTGTAAACAAAACGAATGTATTTTTACAATGCTGTTAAAAAAATGGTAAAACAATTCACAGCAGTCAATGAATTTATAAACACGGACAAAAAAAAGAAAACTGAAATGAAAAAATTATTCTCTACAAAGTATTCTGCAGGCGCTTTCAGTGCTGCCCTGTTATTGTTACGTCTTGCGCTTGGCATTTTAATGATGCACCATGGTTACCAGAAGCTGATGCATTTCTCTGACATGCAGGGTAAGTTCATGAATTTTATGGGACTAGGCACCACGGTAAGCCTGGCCCTGGTTGTTTTTGCTGAATTCTTTTGCTCCATGTTCCTGATATTGGGATTGTTTACCAGGCTTGCCGCCATACCGCTGATCATTGCCACGGCAGTGATGATCGTAAAAGCACATAGCGGGGAAGTGTTTGGTGACGGCGAAATGGCCGCTCTATATTTTACGGGATATGTTGTATTGCTGCTGGTTGGGCCGGGCAGGGTGAGTGTGGACAGCATGATCGGTAAATGATAATTCCTGTCTTAAGCTATGTATATAACGGAAACGCAGATACGCATTCACTATGCCCTTACCGACCAGATGGGCATGGTATACCATGGGCACTATGCACAGTTTTACGAAATAGGCCGTGCCGAAGCGATACGGCAGATCGGCTATACCTATAAAGACATCGAGGCAATGGGCATCATTATGCCGGTAGTGGATATTCACAGCCGTTTTTTACGCCCGGGAAAATATGATGACCTTATTACGGTAAAGACCATATTGAAAGAATTGCCCCTGCACCATAAGATCGTGTTTCACCATGAGATCTATAATGAACACGACGAACTACTGAATACCGCCGATATCACCCTTTATTTTATGGATGCTAAAACCATGAAGCGGTGTGAAATGCCGGACCAGCTGAAAAAGAAACTCGAAGGGTATTTTTTAATCAATAATTAGAATTAAGAATTTTCTTATTTCAATATCTACCAATCAATGGCCTGCCCCTGGTTTAAAGAATTATTAATTACTGATCATTAATCACTTTACGCCCTGTTATTATCCGCCTTCCAGTTTGTAATGGCCGTTTTAATTGCTTTGGAACTCATGTTTTCATTTATTGCTCTTTGCACAAGCGCAACATATTCTTCATCACCCGCAAAACGAAGGGCAATGATCTGTGACATGCTCAGGCCCTTGTCTAACGATTTACCCGTTGCAATAAAATAGCGCAGGCTCTCTTCACTTCTTATTGCACGGTCCTGTGCTCTTAAAGCGAAAGAGCGGGAGAACCACCACAGGAACAATAATATGGGGCCAGCAACACAAAGCAATGATGCGCTGTAGAGGGCATCGCTCTTGTGCAGGCAATCGAATAAATTAATTACAGAACCAATGATGAATGCAAGTATCATCAATGGTAAAATATAATGATACAGGGGAACGAACCTGGAATGGTTCTTAAAATTTTGTTCGGCCATGGTATATGTTTTTGGTTAATGTTTAAATGCTGCCTTAAAGTTACTTTAAAATATCCAGTACTTTCCACATTTTCTCCCTCACTGTTCCGGCGTTTCCATCAAAATTATTTACGATAAAAGCAAAAATATATTCATTGCCGTCCCTGCTTTTCACATAACCGGTAAAACTCCTCACCCCACTGATATAACCATCTTTCATTTTCAATCCGTTCATTTCGGGCAGTGCGTAATAAAATGAGGGAAACCAGTTCTGTTTTTTTGCATACTGCATAACAGTGACAAGGGCGCTGGTGGTAACGCGGTTGGCAGGTGAAAGCCCACTCCCGTCAATGATATTTAATGCCGATCTTTCAATACCCCTTTTATCCCAATACGCTTTGATGATGGCAATGCCTGTATCAGTAGAACCAAATTCCGCTTTTTCATAAGCGATCGTCTTTACTAAAGCTTCCCCATACAGGTTCACGCTTTTTTTGAGGAACCAATAGTTGATGCTGTCGAGTGAGGGAGATGTGATGGTGAGCAGGACATTGGGGGAATACTTTAATTTTTCTTTATTCATGAAAATATAAGTCGCCGTTTTAGAACGCCCTCCTGTTTTTATACCATTACCGGCAAAAAGATCTTCTATCGTTTTCATAAAATGACCTGCTGCATCGGGCATTGCGCCAGACACAATAAAACTGTCTTTCCCTGCGGGTACAGTGCCCCTTACAAAACCAACCAGGCCCTGTTCGGGTAAATAAATAACACTATTATCGCCACTTCCTTTCTTTCCGGTTTTTAATTCATTTACCAGTACCGATACCTGCAGTTGGGGCCTTGTAGCAATGATTGCAACTGAATCGCCTGCATTTTTTCCGGGTTTCAGGATAAGGTCATATTGATTTTCGTGCCAGTTGAGCCCCCTGGCACCCGCGCCATAATAATTTCCTACGTCTTCCCATATCCAGCCTCCCGGGGTAGCCTGGGTTTCCCATTTGGAATCATCCAGTATCATATCCCCCTTTATGGTGGAAATATTATTTTGCTTAATTGCTGATAAAATTTTTTGTTGAATATTTTCTTCACTGGTTACTTTCCAACGCCAACTCCCAAGTGTTGGATCGCCATGAGCAATGAAATAAAGATTTCCCTGCAGTTCGCCGTTTTTAATTATTCCATCAACTGCTAATTCAGTCTTGTATTGATAATTTTTCCCCAGCAAATCAAACGCACTTGCACTCGTCACCACTTTCTGGCAACTGGCCGGTGCGAGGCCGGTCTGCGAATTCTTATCATAGATCATTGTACCTGTCTTACCATCCACCACATACATACTCAATATGGCGTGTTTGAATTGTTCATCGGTTTCCAGTTTTTTAATCGCAGCATCCAGCCGGGCCGCAAGCGGCTGAGCGAAAGAAAATGTACTGAGGAGTAAACCAATAAAGGAATAAACTGTTTTCATTGTGACTTATATTGCATTAAAATTAATCTATTTGGAAACAAATAATACACAGGCTGTCATCATCACCATCGGCGATGAACTATTGATCGGGCAGGTTATTGATACCAACAGTGCCTGGATGGCACAGGAACTCAACAAGGCCGGCATTCGTGTAGCAAGGCGTGTAGCCGTTGGCGATGTATGGAAAGAAATATGGCAGGCGCTTGATGAAGAACAACTGCACGCCGATATCCTATTGATAACGGGCGGGCTTGGCCCCACTGCCGATGACATCACCAAACCCCTGCTATGCAAATACTTTGGCGGTAAACTGGTGGTAAATAAAGCCGCCCGGCAAAATGTGCTCAATATATTTACAAAGCTAAACCGGCCCATCATTGAACGCAACCTGTTACAAGCCGAAGTGCCCGATAACTGTACGGTGATCCAAAATAAAAGAGGTACGGCACCAGGCATGTGGTTTGAAAAAAACGGGAAGGTATTTATCAGTATGCCAGGCGTACCGCACGAAATGAAAGGCATGATGGAAGATGATGTGATACCCGGGCTCTGTAAGGAGTTTACTTTCCCGCATATTATCCACCGCACTTTGCTCTCTGCAGGTGTTGGTGAAAGTTTTCTGGCAGACCTGATACAGGATTTTGAAGAAAAACTTCCTCCACATATTAAACTGGCTTACCTGCCCAATT
>JAYWAN010000122.1:0-12908 GCA_043782405.1 Chitinophagaceae bacterium | reverse complement strand
GGTATATAATTTAATCAGGTGAATGGGCTTTTAAAAAATCACTCACCAGGTAGCTGATAAGTTTTCCGGTGCTTTCATTCTTCCTGCCATCGGCTAATTGCGTGGCACCCTCACAGATATGCACATACGCTACTTTGGCATCAGTAGCAGTAAAATTCATGTATTGCCTGGCTTGTAAGTGGGTAATACCACAGGGTGTGGAATCACTGCTAAGCACATGCGCTATGCAATCCAGGTCGAGTTCAATACCCGTAAATGTGTCTTCGGTAAAACCTGTTGCGTGTGCCACGGCCTGTATGAAATTTTTTCTTTCATGTAAGAATATCTCCTCGTAACTGATATAATCCACGAAGGGGTTATTATGGATATCCATCAATACATTCTGCGAAATATAATTTTCGTGCAGGCCAATGATACAATATTTTCCCAGGTAACCATCTTCTTCTGCATACCGGAAACCATTACCGCTGTGCCGGCCTTCACTTACCCGGTAATCGGTATGCGCATCCAGGTTAATGGCATTTACCTGTGCCAGTGGTATTGCTTCTGCCTTATGCAAACCCTTGGCCACACCCTTAATAATGGGGTAACAATTATTATGTCCGCCCCCGATCACAATTGGTAACTTTTTACAGGCGGCGATCAGTTTAAGTACATGCTCTACTTCATCATCAATGATATGCAGCGCATGGCGATAGGCATCGATCAGTTCATCCGGGTTATAAGCATTGTTCTCGATCAGGAATTTTATATCGCCAAAATCAAAATGGCCCAGCATCAGGATATTTTCGCCGGTTAAAAAATCATTGCTTTGTGTATTTAAGAAGGCAGACAGAAAAGATAACCAGGCGGTATCCGTACCCCCGATCCCGTAATTGGCTTTAACGCCGATATCTTCAGGAATGCCCAGTACCACATATTTTGCAGAAGACTGTTGTAATACTTCGGGCCACTCGCCCTCTTTTTTTAAAAATTGTACCCGCTCACCCAGCCTCGTTTCAAAACGGCGCACTTTGGTAAGCGATAAAATATCTTCTTTGGAATAAAACTTAAAATGTTTCATTGTGGGAAGTTAGGAAAATTCTGCTGAACCTGTTTTCCGAAATACATAATTGATGCGGTGAATTAGCTTAGCCAAAATATTTCAATACTTCAAAAGTATACCCGTGATAAACATAAAAGAACAGGGCACCTATCAAAAGGATGAATCCCACTATACCTGCAAGACTCAAAACAGCAAGTACTTTGATAAATGACCCGGCCGACCTGTAGTTGAAAAATCCTTTAAAACCCCATGCAAAATACATGTTCTGCAAAAAGATACCACTCCAAAAAATGGGGTAATAAAAAGCTGTCTGACGGAGCCCACCCAGCCATGGTGAAATAAAAAGCGTGACCAATAAATTACTGAATGCCGTAAATAATATGTACGCCACAGCGATTTCAGCCATATTACGGTTACGGCGGCGGAAAAAAAGCCATAGGAAAAAAGCAAAATAGGGCGTAACCAGTACAGAAAGGACATTCAGATTTTTATTGCCAAAGTTCTGTATCCCTGCAGTGCGGTTCATACTCAGGATATACAGATCCTTCGTTTTTTCATCGGGCATGCGGGCCATCACCTGCGGATCAGGTTCAACGGGCGGATCATACGGTTTTATCCAGTTATTCATGAATACCATAACGGCAATGCATATACCTAAAAATGCGAATGGGTTGAAATAAGTCTTTCGCCGGCCTTCAATGAATTCAGCTGAAGTCTTGCCCGGCCGTAGGGCAAGGCCCTTTAATAATTTGAGCAGGCCCTTTTCGGCATGCAGGAAGTTGTGTAAAAAATCATGAAACAATTCTTTGAAAGTAAAACGACGTGTATTAGTACTTTGCCCGCAGGCAGCACAAAATTTCTGGTGTGCCGTTAGGTGTGTGCCACAATTTAAACAGTGATTACCCATACAAGTGCAAATAAAATGTAACAGCTACTAATCTTTTACCTGTTGCATTGCATTTTTCTGATAATACCACAAAGATTCACATTGGGTATCAAAATCCGCACAAAGTATGAAACAGGTTGATAAATATTTATTACACTTAGCGCATCTTTATGGCACTTACTCAAAAATCTCATTGAGCAGCGCTGCCAGATGGATACCGCCTTTCAGCAGCTGCTGGTTAACAGTGGCGATATGATCAAAATTATACCGGAAACTGAGTTTCTGGTAAGGTTTTGTGATCTCATTATATAACTGCCCTGCAATTTTGTAAGATTCAAAAAACCATTCAACCATCGGTTGTGCCTGCCATTCTTTGCGTTGCTCTTTTGTACTATGGTCAACCGATGTTGCGTATTCGGTATAACTTAGTTTCTGCAGTTCGATGAGTTTTTCATCCCACACACTGTGCAGGTTTGTTGAATCACTGAACCAGATCACCTTTATCTTATTACCGCCCTGGTCTTCTGCCCTGCTTACATGCATGGGCTGGTGAATATCCCCGGTAATATGTATCAGCAGTTTCAGGTACATTATTTTTTTATCGGGGTCCAGCGACTTGTTCTTTAGTTGTGCAACAAGGAAATTAAGTTTCGTATAGGCATCAACGGCAGAATCCCTCTCAAGTGTGGCTTTGAAATCATCATAATTCATCCCCATTTTAAGGTTAACATAATGCCAGGGGGCTAAATAATTAAAAGAGGAATCGGCTCTAACAAAATCTGCCCAGTTTGCAGACATGCCAAGCGATTCGGTTCCCAGTATTTCGTGTACTGCTTTACGTGCTTTACGGGTAAGATGATTCTCAGCGATCTCCCCTACCACACGGTGCCCCGTAGGTCCCCACCAGGCAAAGGAGGAAAATGAAAGGCAAAATAAAATTATGGATAGCAGTAATTTTTTTGAAAGTCTCATTTCTTGAATATTAGTAATTGTAAAAGTAAAATTTATTGCCCTAATTATTACAAATAATACGAATTGATAATAACTAGTGCGCAATTCGTGAAATTTCCCTTTTATTTCTTTCCAGTAAATATTCCAGCCACAAAATCTTATTATAAGCCGGGCAATAAAAAAAATAACAAAGATAACTCCAGTGCAGGAAGATCTTCTTCAGTGTTGACGGGTACCAGAATGCAGCCCTTGCCTGGAAAAAAATAAATTTATCGGTGCCGGCCTTTTCAAATGCAGTGATACCTGCAATGTCAACCAGCGGCGGTTTTGCACCCAGCCTTAGCAATGAAGTGCTGAGGATGATCCTGTCCATTAAACCCTTTGCATGATTTAATTCTTCCTGCATATCGGTAACCAACTGTGCTTTGTAAGCCTCCAGTGCCGGGATGCTGAACTTTCCCATCAGCCTGGCCAAATGATACATCAGCACAGGTGTTCTTGTATAATACGGTGAAATATACGCAGGCGCTTTACTGTACTCACGGTCCTTCATCATTAGTGAAAGCAATTCAATGGTAGCGCTGTCCTGTTTTACCAGCGGCAGTTTCCTTTCGAGTATAAAATATAAAATATTACAATGCACACCCAGGTCAAAATCGGGCAACATGCCATGACCCAGGTAGGTGCTGTAGGCATTGAGCCCGCGATATTTTTTATAGGTACTCCTGATCTTTTTACTTTCTGTATTACTTACTTCAAGCATTCTTTGTTTAAGCAGCTTACAAATGCTGTCATTTGCACCGGATGCCATTAGGATCATTGCGGCATCATCTGCATCTTCCCCCGAACCCAGCAGCTTATCAAATTGATTGATGAAGTAAGCATGTGGCAATATCCGCTGCCCGGTGGGCCAGAAATTATAAAATGGATAGCCCTTTTTGTTTTGGTAATAAGGAAATGCGCTTTGTGCATTGGTGATGACCTGCATTGCCATTTTTTTGTTTTCTCCTTCAAGCAGGGGAAGCATATTGCGCAATGAGAAAGCGCTGATAGCGGTAAAAAAAATATTATTATCCCCCTTGTAATTATGCGGTACACCTGCACATTCGCGGTAGGAAGGAAAGCTACCTTTATAAAACTCACCGCCTGCCATTACTTGTGTGGCTGCTATATTTTTGAGCAGCGCTGTAATGAGTGCAGTGTCATTATCCTGGGCAAAGGCACTGCAAAATGAAGCGCCTGACAGTATGATTGTGAAAAAGTATTTTTTCATTGAATGGAATCCTTCGCTGCTGTCAATTTACAACTTTTCACTGTTTGGGTTACAGCTAAAATAATACCTTTATCATTCAAGCCAACTTAGCTCAGCTGGCAGAGCATTTCATTCGTAATGAAAGGGTCGTCGGTTCGACTCCGATAGTTGGCTCAGGACATTTCGCTGAGGTTTGAAATGTTATCGTTATTAGTGGATATCCTTAAAATCTCTTTTCAACTCTTTAAAATCCTTATCAAGGTACTTGGTATGCCCTTCATTATAAACGATCTTACCGGCTGTTGCATTAAGGTGAAAATATACTTTATAGGCAGTAGCAGCCCTGTCAGCTTTATCGGCCTTCTGTCCCATTAAAGCGATCGCTTTCCCTGTTTTCTCTTTATCAGTTGAAAGATGCAGTTCGTTGTTAAGTTCCGCTTTCATGTCCAGGTAATAATCCTTCATTGAAATTTTTTGGTAGCGGATGCTGTCAATGTCAAGACTGTTGATGATATAACCACCCATCTGTATCTCATTTGTTTCATGAATGACCAATACCGGCCTTATTTGGCTGGTGATGGAATCTTCTGTGATCACGGGTGTATTGATGACGGGTGCGGTGGACTGTGCATCCATTTTTTTCGCATTATCATTGCAGGAGCATATCGCAAAAAGAAAGATAAGGCCAGTAAGTCTCGGAAAAAATAAATATTTAAAGGGCATAAACAGGTTTTTATAAAGTAACGCAGAATCCGCAGAAAATGTATCCCCTTAAATGTTGTTTGTTTGTTAAAGGCCGGGCCACTAACGATTGGCTTATTATTTGAGCGGATCGGTAAATGCATTTGCGGGCGAATGAAGAAGAAACACCATGAAGGGCTCTTATTTTACCGCTACTACAATATCCAGCGCCTGTGTCCTGTCGGGCCCGTCCCATCGGTAACGTATAAAATAGCCTTTGCGCAGGTCTGTCTTTAAACGGAATGGCAGCTTTACTGTACAGTTCACCGAGGAAGCACCGAATGCGCCGCCTACATCTTTTAATAATTTGTCTTTTGCTTTTATTTCGTTGAACAGGGTATCGTATATCCAGAAAGTCTCCTTACCCTGCAGCATATTGATAACATCGGTGCCTCCTACATTTGACATTTTAAGTTGCAAATAAGCCAGTTTTGGATTATAGCTGATTGCTGTATCAACATAAAACTCTATAGTTTTAGCAGTGAGGCCAAATGCCATTGCCATGGAACCAACCGGTGATTTCAATACCTGTGGAACTGTTTCTGTCAGGGGAATGCCTTCACGCGGATAGGAGATACTAACGGGATACTCTAGTCGCAGTTGGTTCTTTCCCTTCTGATCGTAGAGGCGGATGCAGATGGTGCATTTTGAATTGGGTTGTATCATCCCTTCTGCAATACCAAACTTCATGCTCAATCCCTTTGCAAGGTCCTTTGGCGAAAATCCTTTGGCCTGGTTCAACAGCAACAGGTTGGCCATTTGCTGTATGGTATCCCCTTTTGCCGATACCAGGCTGTATTTGGCTGCCGGGAAAATATTCTTCTGCTTATCAGCAGTAAAACCCGTTACTCCCTGCAGGTTGATCTCTATCTCGGTGTTGAATGGTATGCGGTTACCCATCAATTGCCGGCCATTCATTTTAGCAATGATGGATTTTGCCCATATCCCCTCTTTAAAATAATGCATACCTGTTATGGGTAGCATGCCGCTGTTCTGCGCACTAGTTTCATTGGTCCATAAAAAAACGCTGACTAATACGATAAAGCTTCTTATCATCATACTGATAGTTATTTTATGAAATTATACCGTATGGGAGTAAATACCATGCCAATATATGGATTAAATAACAATACCGGAACAAATGACTATACGAAACAAAGCGGGCCTAGCACGATGTCCCTTTATCTTATGTGAAGTGTGGTAAAGATCCCGGCAAGATGGAAAAAATAATAACTAAAACGACGAACCCTCTACAGTAGAGGGTTCGTCGTTTATATTGTTCTATGCGGAGAGAGAGGGATTCGAACCCCCGGACCTGTGACAGTCAACGGTTTTCAAGACCGCCGCATTCGACCGCTCTGCCATCTCTCCGCGGCAAAAGTACGTTTTGAACTCTTTCAACCCAAATCGATTTATAAATTGATGATCAAGCAGGTCGTATCCCACCCCTCACTTATCTCGTTTTATTTTTTTTCTTCTTCTACCTGTAATTCCCCCCATGGTGTGGTGCCATCTTTTTCTCTTTTGAAGATAAATGCATCGCTGCTGAGGATAACTATCTCGGCTGTAGTATAGATGGTACACCCTTCCATTAAGTGCCCTCCAATGGTCTTGCCCGTACTATCGCTGATGCTGATATGCAAGTGGGAACCGTTGGTTGAAACGGTACCGGTTAGACTCACAATTTCAAAATGCCCGCTATCACTGCTGCCATTAGGCTGGTTGGCAAAACGGATGGTATATTTTGTAAGGCTACCCACACAGGTACTGATCCAGCCTGCTTTGATCTTCTTTTCATCCACCAGTTTTTGAATGGCCTGTTTCAAATCCTGGCCGGGTTTTAAACGAAATGCGTAAGCGGAAACATTTTGCATGGTAGGTTGTTTACAAGAACAGAAAGTAACAGTAAGAATGACAAAAAAATATTTCATTGTCCGGATCATTTGATTGCCTGCGGCAAATGTTAAACTTTTATTATAGTAAATAGGTTTCTATAGCTAAGCTATTTACTTTTGCGTAAGTATCGGTAATAAATAAATATAACATGACAGATCCTGTTTCAAAGCACGGTACCGCCACATTGGGTACGGGTTGTTTCTGGTGCACCGAAGCCATATTTCAGCAATTGGATGGAGTGATTAAAGTAACAAGTGGTTATAGCGGTGGTGATGTGCCCAACCCTTCCTACAATGCTGTCTGCAGCGGATCTACCGGCCATGCCGAATGCCTGGATATTGAATACGATCCGGCGATCATCTCCTTCGACGCCTTACTGGAAGTGTTTTGGAAAACCCACGACCCTACCACTTTAAACCGGCAGGGAGCCGATGTGGGTATGCAATACCGAAGCGTCATCTTTTATCACGATGAAGATCAAAAAGCGATCGCAGAAAAATATAAAGCAGCATTGAACAACAGTGGCGCCTACCCTAACCCTATCGTAACCACCCTGGAACCGTTTACCATTTTTTATCCGGCAGAAAATTATCACCAGGATTATTACAATAATAACACGGGCCAGGGCTATTGCCAGTTTGTGATAAGGCCTAAGTTGGAAAAATTTGAAAAAGTTTTTAAAGACAAGCTGAAGAAAAGCTAACAACTATTTTACATCCTTTACCGGTTGCTTTTGCCCGCGGTGGCATGTCATACAAGTTACGGCTGTCATATCGGGCTGTTGAAAATACTTTTTGTTGATATCTGCTGTCATGCGCATCATGTCCCTGCACTTTTCTTTTGTGGAGATAGAATCACTGGCATAATTTTCATAGCCGGTAGAATCATTCACCACATGGCAAAACCCGCATTTTACACCCAAAGAAATTTCATAGGTCTTCATGATATAGAAAAGCGAATCGGAAGAAATGTTTTTTGGTAACACTTTTAAATTCTTTGGCTGGTCATGCATCGCTGCAAGGCCCATGAATACAAAAACACCCATACTCAATAATGTGATTATTTTTTTTAACGGCAGCATAAATATTATTGTTTTTGTACTCTCCTTAGTTCCAGCAAATTTAAACTGTTTGGCCAAAAGTTTTTGATATTAGTGTGTACCAGGTGTATGGCCATATCGTACCATAACGGCACCACGGGTGCATCGTTAATCACCATCTGGTCCATCTGCCGGTATAATTGATACCGGGCACTGTCATTTTTTTCCGAAAGCGCTTTTTCATACAATTGGTCATACACATCATTTTTATACCGGGTATAATTGGGCGGTGCCGGGTTCTTTCCATAAAAAACACCCAGATAGTTTTCAGCATCCGGGTAATCAGCAATCCAGGATCCCCGGAAAAATAAAGCCTGCGATTTGGCAGTTTGCTCCATCAGTAAATTCTTTTGCAACACTTCTACTTCAATATTTATACCAATTTGTCTTAATTCATTGGCAATATAACTGGCCAGGTCGCCATAAATAGGTATGGTAAGTAATTTAATAGCCCGTAAACCCCTACCCCCGGGATAGCCTGATTCGGTGAGCAGTTGTTTGGCTTTATCAATATCATAATGATAACCTTTTACATTCACCGAATCGAAGGAAGGCAGTCCGCAGGGGATAAAACCGCTTTCTGCAGCAATACCGATGGAATTGCGCAGGTACAGCATCATCTTCCTCCTGTCAAATCCATAATTGATTGCCTGCCTTATCTTTTGCAAACGCAGGGGTGAGTGTTTAACCAATTCATTTTCCCCGTCAACCAAAATACCCAGGTATTCGATATTGAGGTAAGGATGTTTATGCAGTTCGATCTTACCTTCCCATATTTTTTTTAGTGTACCCGTTTTAGTTAGTACTTCATCTTTAAAAGAAGGGTCGATGTCATCAATAAAATCGAGACGGTTTTGCTGAAATTCTAAAAACTCTGTTGCCTTACTGTCGTAAAATGAAACTTTAACCCCGTCGAGGTAAGGAAGCGACCTTCCTGCCGCATCTTTTTCAAAATAGTTTTCATTTTTTTTCAGGATCAGTGCCTGCCCTTCTTCCCAGGCTACAAAGCGGAAAGGTCCGGTACCAACCGGATGGCGGCGAAAATCATTGCCATATTTCCCTACGGCTTCTTTGGGAATGATGGAACAATACTGCATGCTGAGTATACCCAGTATGGAATGAAAGGGATGGATAAGTTTGAGTTGGAAAGTGGAATCATCCAGTGCGGTAAAACCATTGATGGAATCAACGCGGTTATTGAATATCCATGCACCCGGACTTGCCGTATTCTTATCAACGATCCGCTTAAAACTGTATTCCACATCATATGCCGTAAGTTTCCTTCCCTTGCCATTTGCAAAGCAGTCATCATCTGTAAAAAACACATCATCCCTTAAATGAAATATGAAGTTCAGGTTATCCGCCGAAATATCCCAGCGTTTTGCCAGTGATGGCACCATCTGCATATTACTGTCAATCTGTATCAGTGTATTGTACAATTGATGCACCACCGCCATGATCATTTTATTTTTTGCAAATACCGGATCAAGGGAGGCGATACCATTGCTTTCATTGTATTGGAATATCTTTTTATCCCGATGCTTGTGCGAAATGCAGGAGAGGAAGAAAATACAGCAGGCAGGCAATATACAGATCAGGTACCGGATACCCGATACCGTATGCCTCCCTAAACACGCAACTTTTATTCGCATGCTCAAATTTCGTAGCTCCCGATCCGTAGCTTTATACCATTTATTTGTTGAACGGTTCATTTATAACAGGAAAGAAAACTAAATTAGCATTTATAATAACTACTTAGTCACGCAGCATGAAACAAATCATAAAAACGTTCTTAATTATTAATTATTCATTCCTGACTATTAATTCCTCCACTGCGCAATTGGGAAGAGATCGAAAGGTTTTTACCCAGGCTGATACCCTGCGGGGTAATTATGGCCCCGGAAGGGATTGGTGGGATGCGTTGAAATATGACCTGCATGTAAAATTTAATTTGGAAGACAGTTCAATAAGCGGTTATAATGCCATCCAGTTTAAAGTATTGAAGAAGGGTAATGCAATACAGATCGACCTGCAGGAACCGATGGTGATCGACAGCATCTGGATGCAGACCACCAGGAACGGCGTGGTAACGAAAACAAAATTGACTTCAGCAAAATACGGCAATGCTTATTTCATTGATGCCGGTACTTTATCATTGCCGGCGAAGTCAATAAATATTTTGACAGTTTGTTACCACGGCAAACCAAGGATCGCTAAAAACCCTCCATGGGATGGAGGGTTCATTATGAAAATGGACAAGAATAAAAATCTATTTGTGTCCATTGCCTGCCAGGGATTAGGCGCAAGTGTTTGGTATCCCTGCAAAGATCACCAGGGCGATAAACCCGATAGTGCCGAAATGCACATCACCTGCCCCGATTCACTTGTTTGCGTAGGCAATGGCCGCCTGCGCAGTAAAATGAATAATGCTGATGGAACAGCTACCTATGATTGGGCAGTTGTGAATCCTATCAACAATTACTGTATCATTCCCTATATCGGTAAGTATGTACATTTTGGTGAAACATATAAAGGTGAAAAAGGCAACCTCACCATGGATTATTGGGTATTGGATTACGACCTTGAAAAGGCAAAAAAGCAGTTTGCCGATGCCGCTAGGATGATGAAAGCTTTCGAATACTGGTTTGGCCCCTATCCGTTTTACGAAGATGGTTATAAATTAGTGGAAGCTCCACATCTTGGTATGGAACACCAGAGTGCCACAGCTTACGGTAACGGATACCAGAATGGATATCTGGGAAGGGACCTCAGTGGCAGCGGGTGGGGACTCAAATGGGACTTTATCATTGTTCATGAAAGCGGCCATGAGTGGTTTGCCAATAATATCACCAGCAAAGATGTTGCAGACATGTGGTTGCACGAAGGGTTTGCCAATTACAGTGAAACATTGTTTACTGATTATTATTATGGCAAAGAAGCCGGTGATGCCTATGTACAGGGAATCAGAAAAAATATCCGGAATGATGAACCCATTATTGGGATATACGGCGTTAACCAGGAAGGCAGCCGCGATATGTATTACAAAAGCGGCAATATGCTGCACGCTATCCGGCAAGTGATCAATGATGATGAAAAATTCAGGCAGGTATTACGGGGATTGAACAGCAGTTTCTATCATCAGACAGTTACCACCAAACAAATTGAAGAGTATATCAGCAAACAGGCCGGATTTGATTTCAGCAAAATATTTGACCAGTATTTACGCAATACGCAGATACCGGTACTGGAATATAAGGTTGACGGATATAAACTCAGTTATCGCTATACCGATTGTGTAAAAGGTTTTAACCTCCCTTTGAAAATAACATTCAAAACAACACAATGGATTAAACCTACGGAAGAATGGAAAAGCCTTAACCTTTACCCCGAAGGTGATAATAAATTCTCGGTTGATCCAAATTTCTATATTAAAACAAAAAAGGTAGATTAATTTAGCGGCAAACTCATCTATGAGCCAGATAAGAAGGCAAAGCATCATTTCCACTTTTTTTGTTTATGCAGGCTTCTTCATTGGCTTTATCAATACTTATCTTTTTACCAAGCAGGGCTTTTTTACAGAAGGGGAATATGGGCTTACCATGTTCTTCATTGCAGTGGGCAATATTATTTTCAGTGTCTCCAATATGGGCATGATCGCCTATGTTTATAAATTCTTCCCTTACTACGAAGACAACCTGGAAAGGAAAAAGAATGACCTGCTCTCCTGGGCTTTACTGGTCTGCTGCATTGGGTTTACACTTGCAGTAGTGCTCGGTTATTTTCTGAAGGGGATATTTATTGAAAAATTCGGCAACAACTCCCCGCTTACGGTAAAATATTATTTCTGGATATTTCCATTTGCCCTGGGACTGTTATTGTTTTCATTGTTGGAAGTAGTGGCGTGGAATTTCCGTAAATCAGTGTTCACCACTTTCTTAAAAGAAACCTTGTTCAGGTCTTTAACCACGGTTGGTATCGTTTGCTATATTTTCTTCTGGCAAAAAAACTTTGACAGTTTTATAAAATTCTATGCAACAACTTATGGCATCATTGCACTTGTGCTCTTCATTGAATTGTACCGTACAGGAAAAATCCACCTCACTTTTTCCCTAAGTCGTGTAACAAAAAAATTCATTAAAAAGATCATTGCGTTGGCTGCATTCGTTTATGCCGGTGGCGTGGTTTCTATGTGCGCACTTTTTGCAGATACCATTATCATTGCTGCTTTGAAAGTAGACAGGCAGTTGGCCATTTTTTCCCTGGCTGCTGTTATCACCGGACTTATACAGGCTCCGCAGCGGGGCGTTATTGCTTCGTCAATAGCCGTCTTGTCAAGAGCATGGAAGGATAAGGACCTGGGATTAATAAACCGCATATACCATCGTTCTTCCATTAATTTATTATTGATCTCATTGGCCATCTATGCCCTCATTACATTAAACTATACCAACGCCATCACTACGTTCGGGCTAAGGGAAATTTACCTGCAGTCTTTCAATGTTTTTTTATTGCTGGGACTGACCAGGATCATTGATATGGGAACGGGTGTTAACGGGCAGATCATTGCCACTTCCACTTTCTGGCGCTTTGAATTTTTAAGTGGGGTCATTCTTTTAACACTGGCCATACCGCTCAATTATTTTCTTGTAAAAAAATACGGGATCATCGGTGCAGGTGTCACCAATGTTGCGGCCTATACGGTTTATAATACTATCCGCATTGCTTATCTCTGGAAGAAATTCGGGATGCAGCCCTTTTCAGTTAAAACAGTTTATGCAGTGTTACTTGCTGCAGTGAGCTTTTGTATCAGTTATTTTTGCAGCAGGGATATGGCCGGTGTTGGTGCAATGTTTTTTAGTTCAGTGCTGTTTATTGTTCCTTTTGCCACAGGGGTTATTTACCTCAACCTTTCGCCCGACTTACGGCCGGTATGGCTCACCATTCAAAAAAGGCTGGGCATAAAAAAAGGAGATGCACCATCTCCTTAAAATATTTTTACAGTTGTTCTTTATTGGTTACAAACCGGTGTTATTCTTCC
>JAYWAN010000121.1:0-33565 GCA_043782405.1 Chitinophagaceae bacterium | reverse complement strand
TACCAGATCCAGGAAATCCTGGCTGTAATGAGCTACACTTCTTACTTTCCGGAACCGGAAGCTGGTATTCATGTAATAGCTTACTGTCATTCCAAAACTATCCACGGGTGGCTGTTCCAAAGCATTGATGGTTTTACTGAGGTGCTGTTCTGCTCCCATTATCGGTGTAATGGAGCGGCGTATCCTTTTTTCGGCGCTAAAAAAATAGGCAAAAGAAAAACCAAGTATCAGCGTAAAGCCAATTAATATACCCAGCATCACTAAAAGGATCTCACCAACACTCATCAGTTCCTTGTGTTCGTCGAAAGGAAAAAGTCTGAAAAAGTAAAAAATAAGGAATAGCAGGGGCAGCACTGCATTATTGATACAATATTCCAAAAAAGGCTGGGCAGCGGTTGCTAAAAACTTACAGCGCTTACTGTGCAGGATAAACGTAGTAATGTTCCAGCTCATGATAAAAACGCCTAAGGCCATGCCTACGATAGCAGCGCCCAATGCGTTTACATTGCCCAGGTATTCGGGTGCAAAAAAAAGGGCATCCGCCCCGAAATTTTTCATGAACCCGCTATTGATGGTAATGCCCAGTAAATACCAAAAGATGAGTAGTACCTGGTATTTACGAAAATGAAGGATGAAGAGCTGTATAGGGAAGGAATAAAAAATATCTTTCAGTGGTGCCTTCATGTGTAGCGCTGTTTGCTAAAAATACTACAAAAAACAACAGGAATATTATGCGGGCCTTTTTCGCACAACAAACAATAATGCTACCAGCACTATCAGCAGCAGTATGGCTATTAATTGGTGCGAAACCCCCAATACTATCAGCCGGTCAGGATAAACAGCATTTAACACGGTAAGTATGCCTAATACAAGCTGCAGCATGACCAGCAACAGCAATGCAGCACGCAGGTGGCTGAATAATTTATTTCCGTTGATCTTTTTTGTTCTGACCCACCAAAGAACGATCAATACAAAAAGTAAATACGCCAGTCCGCGGTGAATAAAATGAATAGTGATAGGATTGGCAAGAAGATTTTTTATCCATGGGTTAAGTTCATTCATTGATGCCGGAAATATACTACCATTGATGTCTGGCCAGGTAGGTGCAGTAACAGCAGCTTTCAGGCCGGCCATGAATGCACCATAGACCAGTTGAAAAAACAGCACTACCAGGATGAGGAGCAAGAATTTTTGCAGGGAGGCATTTATTATTTTTTGTTTCGCTTCTATTAAAAGGGTCAATGCAAACCATAAGGTGTAACATAACAATCCCAGTGCTGCAATAAAATGAGTGGTCAATTCAACATGGCCCACAAAATATTTTTCGGGTACCAGCCCACTTTTTACCATTAGCCAGCCAATAGCTCCCTGCAATGCGCCGAGCAGGAACAGGACCACCATTGGCTTTATCATTGGCTTATTGAATTTTTTCTTCGCCAAAAAATAAATGAAGCCGGTTAAAAATACAAGTCCCATCAATCTTGCCCATAACCGGTGGAACCATTCCCAGAAAAAAATGAATTTGAAATCGTTGAGGGTAAAATTCTGGTGAACATATTTGAACTGGTCGGTTATTTTATATTTATCAAACTCTGCCTGCCAGGCCAGGTCATTCATTGGTGGCAATGCGCCGGTAATGGGTTTCCATTCTGTAATAGAAAGTCCGGATTCTGTTAAACGGGTGATCCCGCCCAATAATACCTGTATGATGATCATTCCCACCCCTATCAATAACCAGATGGCTACCTGCCGGGAAGATCGTTCCTGCGATAAGTTATCCATAATTATTGCAAATTTACGGCAGCCACCGGTTTAATCATAAATGAATTGCATTTTTATCAATTTAGCAGATATTTGTCGGATACGATGCTGGAAACCTATTTACATAAAAATTTACTGGAAGCCGGTATAGATGAAGCCGGCCGGGGTTGTTATGCCGGGCCGGTTTTTGCCGCTGCGGTCATTTTGCCTAAAGAATTTTATCATCCTCTTTTAAATGACAGTAAACAGGTTAATGAAAAACAGCGTGACTTGCTTAGGCCAATCATCGAAAAAGAAAGCATTGCTTTTGCGGTTGCTTCTGTTGATAATAGCACGATAGATAAGATAAATATTTTACAGGCTACTTATAAAGCCATGCACCGGGCGGTTGATGAATTAAAAAAAACGCCTGAAATGTTACTTATCGATGGCAACCGCTTTAAATTGTATAAAAATACCCCTCATCAGTGTATTATTAAAGGCGATGGCAAATACAGTTCAATTGCAGCAGCCAGTATCCTGGCCAAGACATACCGGGATGAGTTCATGAAAAAGATCCATATTGAATTACCGCATTACGGATGGATTAAGAATAAGGGGTATGGCACTGCTTTTCACCGCCGGGCGATAGAACAATATGGTTTGTGCCGTTATCACCGTAAAAGTTTCAATATACAGCCCGGGAAAATGCTTCTTCTTTGAGATTTATTTTGAGCAGTTTTAAACTAGCTCCATAAAAGCCCGTCTATGTATTTACAAATAATTTATTCACCTTTATTTTTATAACTTCGAAATTTTAAATGTATGAAAAGAAAAATTTTAGTGGCCACCGCCATTGTAATGGCAATGGGTATTGGCAGCGCAAGCGCTCAGATCAGGAAGCGTGAAAAAAATCAGCATGCCCGTATCGCCCAGGGGGTAAAAAGCGGGGAGCTCACCAGGGCGGAAACAAAAAATGTGGTAAGCAAAGAGAAAGATATTCGCAAGGATGTAAAAGAAGCCAAAGCTGATGGTGTTGTTACAAACGCTGAGCGCAAAGAGATCCGTAGGGACCAAAATAAGGCCAGCCGTACCATTTACCGCAAGAAACACAATAACAGGGAGAGAAATTAATTTCGTTTGTCATATTGCAGGTAATACATCCTCCCCATAAAACGGGAGGATCTTTTTTATTCAAAAATAATTTCCCCCAGTCCCTGCCGGGTGATCATCCATTCATTTGTAGTGCAATCAACAATAGTAGAGGGTACTATTCCGCCGATGCCGCCATCAATTACAAAGTCGACCTGCTCACCCAGTTTTTCATTGATCACTTCCGGATCGGTGTATTCTTCCACCATTTCGCCTGGTAAGGAAGCGCTTAATATGGGATTACCCAGTGCATCTAAAATGTGTTGGCAAATGATATTATCAGGCACCCTTAAACCGATCGTGTTTTTTTTGCTCTGCAAAATTTTAGGCACTTGTTTACTTGCTGGTAAAATAAAAGTATAGGGGCCGGGCAAATAACTCTTCAGCATACGGTAAAGCGGTGTATCAATGCTTTTGGTGTAATCACTCAGGTGGCTCAAATCGCGGCAAATAAAAGACAGTTGTGCCTTTTGCGGGTTCACATTTTTTATTTTACAGATCCTTTCAACCGCTTTATGCTGCATGATATCACAACCCAGGCCATAGATGGTATCTGTGGGATAAACGATCACCCCGCCGTCCTTAAGGCATTCAGCCACCTGCTTTATCAATCTTGACTGCGGATCATCCGGGTGAACTTGTATCAGCAATGAATAAATTGTTAATGAATAAGAGATAATTATGAAGTATCATAAAGCAAAACATTTACTTTTGCCCAATCAAATCTAGCATCTAAATCGTAATTAAAAAATAGAATATGTCTGTTATCACTGTTGGTACTATGGCTTTTGATGCCATTGAAACACCTTTTGGCAAAGTTGATAAAATAATCGGTGGCTCCGCTACTTATGTAGCTTATGCTGCAAGTAATTTTGTGAAGCCTGTTCAGCAGATCTCCATTGTAGGATATGATTTTCCGCAGGAAGAAATGGATGAGCTGACGAAACGGGGGGTTGACCTTGAAGGCGTTGAAATTGTAGCTGATAAAAAATCTTTTTTCTGGAGTGGCAAGTACCATATTGATATGAATACCCGTGATACACTGGTAACAGACCTGAATGTATTGGCAGATTTTAATCCCGTTGTTCCGGAATCATACCAGGGTGCCGAGTTCCTGATGCTGGGAAATTTGATGCCGAAGCTACAGCTGAGCGTTATTGACCAGCTAAAAGTTCGTCCAAAACTCATTGTAATGGACACCATGAATTTTTGGATGGAGATAGCGATGGATGAATTAAAAGAAGTGTTGAAAAAAGTAGATGTGCTTTTGGTGAATGATGGTGAAGCCCGGCAACTGAGCGGGGAGTTTTCCCTGGTGAAAGCTGCCCGTACCATATTGAAGATGGGGCCCAGGTTTTTAATCATTAAGAAAGGAGAACATGGCGCTTTATTATTTCATGAGAACCATGTTTTTTTCGCTCCTGCCTTACCGTTAGAAGAGGTTTTTGATCCAACGGGTGCAGGAGATACTTTTGCCGGTGGTTTTATCGGCCATCTCGCCAAAACCAAGGATATTAGTTTTGAAAACATGAAGACAGCTATTATAGTAGGCAGTGCCATGGCCAGTTTCTGTGTAGAAAAATTCGGCCCCGAAAGAATGAAAGAGATCACTAAGGAAGATATTGCAGCAAGGTTAAGTGAGTTTGTTCAATTGGTGAATTTTGATATTGACCTGGTTTAACGATATACAATTTAAAACGGGATGCTATGATTGAAATTATTCTTGTTGTGTTGCTTACGATACATATAGGGAAAATAGCCAAAAGAAAGGGGCTAAATCCCGGCGCATGGAGGCTTTATAATGTTTTAAGCTGGATTGGCGGAGAAATAGTTGGTGTTATTATTGGGATACTTTTATTTGGTGATAAAGATATTATCAGCCTTATGTTTACCGGAATAGCAGGTGCTCTTGGTGGTTATTTTATTTTAAAATCTGTCCTGGATAAAAAACCTGATAATATTGACGACGATATCAACCGCATAGGGGTAGATGACCTAAGGCCATGATCAGTTATAGCAATATCAAATAAAACAGGCGGCACAATGTACCGCCTGTTTTATTCAGGTTATATTTTTTTAAACCACGAAGATCAGCAATGTCAGTACTATCCAGATACCGCAACCTATCCATGTCCATTTAATAAAATTTTTGTCTTTGGAAAAGATGTAGGCTCCCACAACACCGATCAATCCTAAGAAAGAGCCAAGTGCGAGTCCGCCCCAATTAGCGCCTTCACTATCGCCACTGCTTTTGGCTTTAAGCTGTTGCTTCATCCTGTATTGCGTAAGCTTAAAGGAAAGTTTTTCAAATATATTCAGCTTTTTTCCCCTCATTGCACCGTATTCCTTAGGGCTAAGTGACACAAACCATTTCATGAACAGGACCTGCTGCTGTTTTTTAGAAACTGTTGGATTGATATCAGCTGATGGTACCACAGAAAATCCGGAGGAAGGTACCGCAGCGTGCACAGCAATACTCATTAAAGAAAAGACCATAAGACTAAAAATAAATTTGACCAGTTTCATAACAGATGGTTTTGGGTTAGAAAATAAGATTAAAAATAAAACATTTTGATCAATTGGTACTTGTCTTCAACGAGGAGGTAGTGGTACAGTTTGAAAATTGTCAGGTTGAGCTTGTCGAAACCGATTTAGGATAATGATCTTTCTATTAATCCGCCTTCGACAAGCTCAGGCTGACATGTTTCTTTCTAAATTAATTTTTAAACTGTACCACTACCAAAGAGAACGAATTAATTCCGCCTTGCCAGCACTATCACATTTTTAAATTGTTTTTTCTTCCCATCGGTATTAAAAACCTCCGTATAAATAATATAGATCCCTACAGGCAGTTTTTGGTCTTTTTCTCCCAGGCCATCCCAGCGGTAATTGCCTTTGATACCGCAGAGTGCATTGCGTTGCAGGTAGCGTACCACTCTTCCTGCAGCATCAAAAATGCTGATGTTGGCTACATAACCGGGTGTAGGAAAAATGTAATCGATTGTAGCAAAATCATCCATACCGTCATTGTCCGGAGAAATTATTTCGGGGGTAAGAGTTATTTCGCCTTTCAATTCCTGGTTGCTCCTGTACTGCGAATTTTTATAGGTCGGTGTGCCATAGCCAACACTTGTTGCAGCTGAATGCCAGTTGCCGGGATCCTGTGTTGGCGCATTTTGATCAATCCTTTCCAGTGCAACACCCTGAGGATTGTCAATTAATTTGAAATGCCATTTTTCACTATAGGCCAATTCGTCAACAATTTTTCCCTGGCCATTTAAAATAATTACGTCTCCTTTATCATCATTAAAAGACGGCATGCCGGTCACTTCTAAAAATGCATCCGGGTTAAGTGTTAAATAGTCCCGCCTTACTATTGCAGCATCGGTAGTAACAACAATGAATTCCTCCGGGAAAAATAAATAATTTTCTTTGCTGAGTTGTGTAATACTGCTTACTGTGCCTGCTGAGTTCCTATTGGCGATATAGATATTTTCAAGGTCGGAGATCTTATTACTACGGTTATACAGTTCAACATAATCCACCCCGGATGAACGGGGATTAAAAAGGATTTCATTGATCACAAGGTCCATGCTATCTGTTGAAGAAGCAAGGCCAAGTTTAACTGCATTGGAGGAGGCAATAGCGTTACCTGCACAATCAGTGATTGTTTTCACTGTTATCAGGTAAACTTTATTGCGTAATAACGGACGAGCTGTTTTTATAGTAACATGATCGAAAGCCGGGGCCAGAGGAATGGCCGATTGTGGCTGTCCAATACCCTCACTGATAGTATAAGCAGTAATAGCTGCAGCAGTTAAACTATCGAGCGGTTCATCGAACACCAGGGTTATGCTTAAACTATCGGTGGCATATGCACGCAGTAAACGTGGAGACGTTTTGTCGGCATTGAGAGCATTGATTGAATTTTTTTTTCCGGGCGTTCCTCCCTTAGCATCTATAGCAGCCCTCCAGTTACCAAAGCCACTGCAGGGATTTTTGGTATCGATCATTTCCAGCGACCATCCGCCGGCCGCTTTTAATTCATTCTGGTACCATTTGTCGGTATAAGCAACACTATGGATAAGTTTACCCTGTGCATTACGCAGTGAAAGCTGGTCTCCTGCATTATCCAGTGATGGGAAACTTGTAACTGAAATAGTTGGCCCAAAAGCCGATAGGGCAGTAACAGCGCTGCTGGTACAAACGATCACAAAACTATCAGGCTTTAGTATAAAGCTCGGCATCGGTCCGCTTTGGCCAGTAAGGTCACTGAGTTTCCATCCTTGTAAATTGAAAGCTGTTGTTGAAGTGTTCTTTAATTCGATCCATTCGTTATTAGGCAAACCAATAACCGGGGCAGGGTCGGCCATTATTTCATCAATGACAATATCATAACGGTTGGGTGTTTGGGAAAGGGCGCAGGTATGCAACAACAGGCATACCAGTACCAGGGTACTGATCTGTTTCATGATAGGGTAGGTTAATGTTCTACCAAATTAAAAAATCATTTTCAATTTTCAAATAATTAACGTTGGTATAAGTACTTTTGCGTTCTAAATTTTACTTGATGAAAGTAGCTGTTGTTGGCGCCACCGGTTTGGTAGGCAGTAAAATGTTGCAGGTTTTGGCCGAAAGGAATTTCCCGGTGGATGAACTGATCCCTGTAGCTTCGGAAAGAAGCATTGGCAAAGAAGTTAGCTTCAGGGGGAAACAATATACAATAGTAAGTGCGGAAGTGGCTATTGCAGGAAAGCCTGATGTAGCGATATTTTCAGCAGGTGGCAGCACTTCACTGGAATTTGCACCAAAATTTGCAGAAGCCGGTATTACTGTAATCGATAATTCTTCTGCATGGCGGATGGACCCCACTAAAAAATTAGTGGTCCCCGAAGTGAATGCAGCTGTTCTTACAAAGACAGATAAGATCATCGCCAATCCCAACTGCTCCACCATACAAATGGTTGTTGTTTTAAAACCTCTGCACGACAGGTACAAAATAAAAAGGGTGGTGGTGAGTACTTACCAAAGTGTTACCGGTACCGGTGTTAAGGCGGTAACCCAATTAATGAATGAAAGAAAGGGTGTTGAAGGGGAGATGGCGTATAAATATCCTATCGACCTGAATGCCATTCCGCATATCGATGTTTTCCTGGAGAACGGTTATACCAAAGAAGAAATGAAAATGGTGAACGAGACCAAAAAGATCATCGGTGATGATAACATAAAAGTAACAGCAACCTGTGTACGCATACCAACCATGGGTGGGCACAGCGAAAGCGTGAATATTGAGTTTGAGCATGATTTTGACCTGGTGGAAGTAAGGGAATTATTAAGTAAGGCCCCGGGTGTGGTTGTAAAAGACGATGTGGCCAATTTCATTTACCCCATGCCGTTAACGGCTTATGATAAGGATGAAACATTTGTAGGCAGGATCAGGAGGGATGAAACCCAGGCAAAGACATTGAACTGCTGGATAGTTAGCGATAACCTCCGCAAAGGGGCAGCCACCAATGCGGTGCAGATAGCGGAGTATTTGGTGGAAAAGGGATTGTTATAAAATATTACACAAATCCAGGTGAATCATACGAATTAGACCGGGCCATTTTTCCCCTGAATCGTAAAAGAATCAATTCGTGTAATAAAAATGCTTAACTGATCGACCAGGTCTCGCTTCCCCTCAACAATTTATCGAGATCGCCTTTTCCTTTTTTAGCAATGAGCTCTTCTATCTGCATGGTCATGGAATCTTCGTAACAGGCCCTTGATGTTTCATAAAATACGCCGAACGGCCTTGGCAAATGCCCCGCTAATTTAGGGTCATCAAACATGCGTATCAATATCTGTGCTTTATAAAAATCTTTATCATCATGTACCCAAAGATCATCTGTTGAAGCACCCGCAGCAAGGTCAACAATAACAGGTTTAAAGCCATCCAATTTAATCCCCTTGTTTTGTGTGGCACCAAATATCAAAGGTTTGCCCTGCTCTAAAAATAAGACTTCATCAGCTTTGGAACTCTTCTCGGTAAAAACTTCAAATGCACCGTCATTAAAAATATTACAGTTCTGGTATATCTCTAAGAACGAAGCGCCTTTATGTTCCTGCGAGCGAAGTAACATGGCCTGTAAATGTTTGGGGTCCCTGTCCATCGTACGGGCAATAAAACTTGCATCGGCACCCATTGCCAGTGCCAGGGGGTTGAATGGATGGTCAATACTGCCAAACGGTGTGCTCTTGGTTATTTTATGTTCTTCCGAAGTGGGTGAATATTGCCCCTTTGTTAAACCATATATCTGGTTATTGAACAATAATATGTTTACATCAAAATTCCTGCGCAGTAGATGAATGGTATGATTTCCTCCAATGCTTAACCCATCCCCGTCGCCGGTAACGATCCATACACTCAGTTCTGGCCTTGCTGCTTTTAAACCACTGGCCACGGCTGTTGCCCTTCCATGTATACTGTGCATCCCATAAGTATTCATATAATACGGAAAGCGGCTGCTGCAGCCAATACCCGATACGATCACAATATTTTCACGGGGAATACCCAACGAAGGCATTATCTTTTGCACCTGCGCCAGGATGGAATAATCGCCGCAACCAGGGCACCAGCGTACCTCCTGGTCGGTTACAAAATCTTTAGCGGTAAGCGGCAGAGCTGTGGTTACTGTATCACTCATATTAGTTGAAATTAATAGGGCATAAAGTTAATTAAAAAAATACTCACTATTTAATGTACCGGTGACAATGTTCAAAAAAATAACCCGCCAGATCAAGCATACTGCCCGACTTGAAAATTGAGCATTGAACATTGATCATTGAACATTGAACATTGATCATTGAACATTGATCATTGAACATTTTCTATTAA
Source organism: Chitinophagaceae bacterium (assembly GCA_043782405.1). Lineage (GTDB taxonomy): Bacteria > Bacteroidota > Bacteroidia > Chitinophagales > Chitinophagaceae > Ferruginibacter. The sequence goes on along the minus strand of JAYWAN010000121.1, from coordinate 23,796 downwards.
TTCCTCCCAGTATTCGGCCGCCCTTCTCGTATGCGGAATAACGATCGTACCGCCAACAATATTGGCTACAGCAAACAGTTCATACATCTGTGCTGTTGTAATACCCAGTTTATTTGCTTTACCCAGGTGATACTTGATACAATCATCGCAACGCAATACCATACTGGCAACAAGGCCCAGCATCTCCTTTGTCTTTACATCCAATGCACCTTCGGCGTAGGTATTGGTATCAAGGTTCCATAAACGCTTTATCACCAGGTTTTCCTTACCCAGGATAACTTCGTTCATCCTGGTGCGGTAATCGTTGAATTCTTTTACTAAGTTGCCCATATTTATTTAGATTAATGAGTGAATAAAAAAGATAAAGTTAGCCGTTGTTTGCCGCTCTGCAAACAACATTGATACTCCAGGCTTTATTTGTAATTTCATTGTCTATAAAAATCAATCATGCGATATTTTATCCCCCTCTTTGTTTGCCTCGGTTTTGTACAGCTTGGTAATGGCCAGCCATTTGATGCAAAATATTATAACAGTATGCAATGGCGGATGATTGGCCCGCACCGTGGCGGAAGAACAGTTGGTGCCGTAGGTGTTCCTTCGCAACCGAATGTTTTTTACATTGGTGTAAATAATGGTGGTGTATGGAAGACCAGTGATTTTGGCCGCACCTGGAAACCGATCTTTGATGACCAACCCACCGGTTCCATCGGCGATGTGGTAGTGGCGCCTTCCAATCCAAATGTACTTTATGTAGGAAGTGGCGAGGGGCTGCAACGGCCTGATCTTTCTGTTGGTGATGGAATTTACAGATCGGCAGATGGAGGAAAAACATGGACCAATACCGGATTGAAAGAAGGGCTGCAAATTGGTGGCCTGGCCATTGACCCTAAGAACGAGAACCGGGTTTTTGCAGCTGTACTCGGGCACCCTTACGGCCCTAATGAAGAACGCGGTGTTTACAGAACTATCAATGGTGGTGCCTCATGGGAAAGGGTTTTGTATAAAGATGAGAACACGGGTGCCATACAGGTCGTTATTGATCCCAATAATTCAAACATCATTTATGCCGATATGTGGGCAGGCAGGCAGGGCCCCTGGGAGAATGGTGCATGGAACGGAAAAGAAAGCGGTTTGTTTAAAAGTGTGGATGGTGGCGCTACCTGGAAGAAATTAACTGCCGGTTTACCAACAACAGAACAGGGATTGGGAAGAATTGGCTTTTGCATCGCCCCCTCTAACTCAAATCGTTTATACGCCACCGTTGATGCAGACAAATATGGCGGCATTTACCGCAGTGATGATACGGGTGAAACGTGGGCCAATATCAATGCCGATGAACGTTTTTGGGGAAGAGGCAGTGATTTTGCAGAAATAAAAGCAGACCCAAAAAATGCCGACATCGTTTATACGGCCGATGTAGTGGTTTGGAAAAGTACCGATGGGGCAAAAACATGGAATGCTTTTCGTGGTGCGCCGGGTGGAGATGATTATCACCGTATCTGGATCAATCCCGATAATACCAATATCATTTTAATTGCCAGCGACCAGGGTGCTATTATCACAGTAAATGCCGGCGAAACTTTTTCATCATGGTACAATCAGCCTACGGCACAGTTTTATCATGTGAGTGCCGACAACGCTTTTCCTTATAATGTTTACAGCGGTCAACAGGAAAGCGGTTCCGTTGGTATTGCTTCGCGGGGTAACGACGGGCAAATTAATTTCCGCGACTGGCACCCTGTAGCTGCAGAGGAGTATGGTTACGTGGTGGCCGATCCATTAGATCCCAATATCATTTATGGCGGAAAGATATCGAAGTATGATAAACGTAACGGGCAATCGCAGAATATTGCACCAGAAGCCATACGAAGCGGTCAGTATCGTTTTTTAAGAACGGCTCCAGTTCTTTTTAATCCTATTGATAAAAAGACATTGTACTATGCCGGCAACGTTTTATTTAAGACAACAACCGGTGGTAATAAATGGGATATCATTAGTCCCGACCTCTCAAGGGAAAGCTGGGATATTCCAGCAAGTGTTGGTATTTACACAACAGATGCTATGAAGAAAATGCCAAGGCGCGGCGTAATTTATACCGTTGCACCATCGTATGTCGACATCAATACAATTTGGTGCGGTACAGATGACGGACTGATCCATCTTACAAAAGACGGCGGAAAAACATGGACAAATGTTACTCCTCCTGCAATCACCAGCTGGAGCAAGGTCTCATTGATAGACGCAAGTCATACTGATGTCAACACAGCCTATGCTGCGGTTAACCGTATCCGTTTGGATGATCAGCATCCGCACATTTATAAAACTACCGATGGCGGAAAAACATGGAAGGAAATTGTAAATGGATTACCCAACGATCCTATTAATGTGGTAAAAGAAGATCCCGTACGCAAAGGGTTGTTGTTTGCCGGAAGCGAAAGAGCCGTATATTTTTCACTGGATGACGGGGAAAACTGGCAGAGCCTTCGTTTAAATATGCCGGCAACATCCATCCGCGACCTGGTGATCAAGGATGATGACCTCGTGATAGGTACGCATGGCAGGAGCTTCTGGATACTGGATGATATCACTCCGCTTCGGCAGTTAAGCAGCCAATTGATTAAGACGTCCGCCATTCTCTATAAACCTCAAAATACTTTTCGGGTAAGATGGAATATGAATTCCGATACTCCCATACCGCAGGAAGAGCCATCAGGGCAAAATCCTCCCGACGGTGCCATCATTAATTATTACCTCAGCGAAAAATCATCGGCAGTTAGCCTGGAAATACTGGATGATAAAGGAACCCTCATCAGGAAATATTCTAACAAAGACACATTGTATAAAATACCTAACGTAAACATTCCGCTGTACTGGATACGTCCGCAGGATATACTGTCGGCTGATGCTGGTTCGCATCGTTTTATTTGGGATATGCATTATGCCCCATTGAATGTGCCTGCATCATACCCTATTGCCGCCATTTATATGAATACGGCACCTAATGAAACTTCTCCCTGGGTAGTACCGGGAATGTATACCGCCAAACTTACTGCTAACGGGGTATCCTATTCGCAGTCATTTGAAATAAAAATGGATCCAAGGGTAAAGGCCGGTACAGAAGAACTTACCCTCATCCGTAACCTGGCTTATGGTTGTTATGATGGAAGAAAAAGATGTATGGAAGCGTTGGGTAAGATTGCCAGCCTGCACCAGCAGATAAAAAATATTTTACCCAGGGCCGGTATTCCCTTAGTGAAGCAATTGAATAAATTAGACAGCACACTTACCTTACTTGAAAACCCGGCGCTTGGTAATGCTACCCGCGGGTTCAATAAAATAAATAACGACTTCGCGGGAATTTTCAATGTGGTGAATGATAGTGAAATGCCACCTACAACACAAATAACCGAAGCGGCAGAAAAAGTAAGGTCAGACCTGGAATTATTATTAATAAAGTGGATGGCGGTACGGGTGGTAGATATCAATAAAGTGAATATCAACCTGGTCATGGAAAAATTACCAACCTTATCAGTTAAATAAAAGTATTTCACTCGCCCTCGTCTGAGACGAGGGTGAGTTCGTTTTGAGATGCCACCTCAACCAAATTTTTATTTATTTCCCTTTACAACTTTCCAAAAAATCTTTTATCCCTAAAATAATTTTATCAGCAATCTGTTGCTGAAACCCTTCATCCAGGATCTTCATCTCATCTTCCGGATTGCTAAGGAAAACTGTTTCAACCAATGCATTGGGATATTCAATGGGGCTGTTGAGCATAAAATTGAACGAGCCTGTATTGCCGTATTCTTTTAGTCCCAGTTCCAGCATACGCTTATAAATAGCATGGCTTAAATTACGGAAACCGATATAACGGTAATAAGTACTGGTACCCGTAACCCTTATCGGGTCTCCCGCCGAATTCAAATGTATACTTACCAACAAGTCGGGCATGCTATCACGGTAAAATAAAATGCGGTCTTTATTATCCACGAATTTTTCTGTGGTTCTTGTCATGATAACTTTAGCACCCAGTTGTTCCAGCGATCTTTGCAGTTTTAATGCAACGGACAGTGTAATATTTTTTTCTATTGCACCCGTGGGGCCTTCTGCGCCGGTATTACTGCCACCATGGCCTGCGTCCACGGCAATAGTTAAATTTTGTAAGGAGAGGTTTTCGGGCTGGCGTTTTATTTTCACCACCAGTGTATTCCCTCTATAATAAACCTGGTGGCCCCAATGTTGTGCATGTTTCAATTCTATTGTAATGCGAAACACTTCATCTTCCACCTGCTCATAATAAACATTTTTAATTTCTTTTACATTTTCCAATTGTGTTATCCAGTTGGAATTATTAGTAGCGCCATAAACATCCACTACAATTTTTGCAGGGTCAATCAATTGAAAAGACTGGTAGGGTAACCTTGCAAACAGTCCCAGGGTTACATAATCATACAAAGAGTCGCCATAAACTCTCCAGTTACTGGTAAGCGATTCGGGTATAAAATTCCCTTTAGGCAGGAACTGAACCAGGTCATCAGGGATATAAGCAGTATGGTATTTTGACAGGCGTACTTTATAATCACTGCCCGTTTTCCCTATCACATTCAGCAACACCATCGAATCGAGGTAACCTATCTTGGCGCCTCCCAGCCTGTCTTCTCCCAAACCAAACAACAGGTGCGCCAACCTCCCTTTTGTAAGGGCAATATTTGGTGCCTGGGGGCCAAACATAGAAACCCAGTATTTACTTTCGCCCGTAATATTTTTTCCTGTCTTATTGGTAACGGATATACGAATTTTGGCTACCAGGAAACTGTCTGTTTCTTTTACAACATATTCTCCCTGGTAAATACCCGGCATGCCAATGGTGGAAGTAACCGGCATTTCGTACAAAGGGATATTTCCGTTGGCGGTAACGGTACAACCTGTTAATGTTTTTACTTTGATCTTTATCCTGTCTCCTGCCTGTACAAATAAATTCCCTTCGGGTAATGTTTCGATGGTGGAAATTTCCAGTGTTTTCAGGGTGTCTGGCGGCCTGGGTACACTATAAGTATACTGGATCTTTTTACTGACCGACCTGTCGGGACCCGATAAAGCAATAAGGTTAAAGGAACTGTCGCCGGGTTTTAAATTCAATTCATAAGCAAAAGCGCCGGTAGCATATACTTTTACAGGTTGGCCATTGATGGTGAATGAGCAGTTTTTACAGGTGCTGCCAACGATAAATTGCCTGGAAGTTTTTACACTGTTCTTCTCTTTTGCAGGTTCCTGTAAATGAATGAATGGTTTATCGCCATTTTGTGAAAAGGCTTTGCTGGCAAAAAAAATGGTGCTTGTTAAAATTATTTTTTTCATACATTTCGATAATTCGTCTTCCCCTTAAAATTATCACATTTATTCCATTGGTATCTGTTTTTACTAATTAGCGGTAGTATATCTGTTTGCAATTTGTCAGATTGAGCTTGTTGTAACCGGTTTAGGACGATGATCCCTATACTAATCCGCCTTCAACAAGCTTAGGCTGACATCCCTTTCTTAAAATTAATTTTTAAAATGATGCATTACCTAATCGGCTATTCAACTATTCATTTAACTACAAGGATGTATATTTGCATTACAGATCTAAGCAATTGTTGTTATCATATACTGTTGCTTTAAAAAATAATATTTCTTAAGAAATGTGCCTTTCCTTAAAGCTGCCCTATATTAAGCTGTTATGTACCTTAATGGGCTTAACTGTGCTATCTGCATACTTGCAGGCACAGCAAGTTGCTGGAAATTTTTCTCCCCTTAGTTCCGTGACCTATAAAGAAAAAATAGTCCAGTTAGAAAAGTATGTTGCTCCAAAGTTTTATGCCGATAAGTCCTCACAAGCCTGGTATGAAGAAATACTGACCGACAGAAATAATGGGTTATTGTATTCCTTTAAAGAAGACAAATTAATCTATGACACTTTTTTACTTAATAAGTGTAACAGCATATTAAACAAGATCGCTGCTGCTAATAAAAATTTCAAATTTGATACCGTTAAATTATATATCAACAGGTCGGTCGTGGCAAATGCTGCCTGTTATGGTGAGGGAACAATAATGATTAACCTAGGATTATTCCTATGGGTAGATAATGATGATGAATTAGCGCTGGTTCTTGGTCATGAAATAGCGCACCAGTTATTGAATCATTCCGAAAGTAAAATGGAAAAAAGTATAGCAACGCTTACTTCAGATGAATTTAAAGATGAATTAAAAAAAATTAAGAAAGCCGACTATGGTAAATTTGAGCGGTTCAGAAAATTAATGAAGGGGCTTAGTATTGAATCGGGTAAGCATAGTACTTACAAAGAAAGCGAAGCGGATAGCCTCGGTGTTGTATTAATAAAAAATGCGGGGTTTAATATTCCGAATGCTTCAAAGATCTTATTAAAGCTTGATAAAGTAGATGAATTGTTTACCTCTAATAAATTATATACAATAAAAGATTTTTTTGAAAAAGCTCCGATCGACCTGTCCTATTTTAAAGTAAAACCAAAATATAAAGGCTTGTCTTCTGCAAATATAACAATGAATGCAGACAAGGATCTTGACTCCATAAAAACACATCCCGATTGTATAAAACGGTATGAAACAATTGCCGGAAAGGGAAATCTGCCAACACTAAACTGTTGTTCCGCTTTGAATACTTTATCCGGAAGCTATAAAGAGAATGCTATGTTGGAAATGGTAAGGTATTTATACGAAAAAAATTCAATCGGTTTGTGTGCTCATTTATCCATTTTTGCATTAAAGAATAATTATGATCCGGCCGTTTATAATTATTTTCTGTCACTATGCTTTTCTAAACTATATTACAAAGACAAAAACCTGGAACGGTTCAACGCTGCAAATGCTAATGCAGGCAGGGAAACCAATCTAAAAGAAATACAGGATTTTTTATTTGATGTGAGCTCTGCAGACCTTGATAAATTAGCTGCTTATTTTTTAAATTATAAAGCAAGTGCTAATTCCGAGGATTTTGAGTTCGCAAATCTTATGTATAATATCCAGGTAAAGATGAAGGATGAAATAACAGCCTACGCTGATTTTGATAAAAGGTTTCCAAAAAGTAAATATCATTATTTAATTCAAAAAAAGATAAAATGAAAAAATTGAAATGTACAATAACACTACTGGCTCTTTTACTAAGCTTCAGCGTTTTTTCACAAAGTAAAGTATTTGACAACGTATTGGAAGTTGAAGTGCGCAGTACTGTAGAAATAACCAATAACAAACAGATAGTTGGTTATGCCTTCTTTTATAAGATTGATAAAATGAAAAAGGCGGCCTTATACCGCTTATCGATCCTGGATGAAAATTTAAAGGAAATAGGAAACAATGAATTTGAAGGGCCAAAGGACCTGGTGCTCATAAGAGCAGTATATGAATCCTCTCATATATTTTTAAGTTTTTATGATAAAGATAAAAAAGATGGTTACGAAAGATTTGTAAAGGTCTTTGATCTGAAAGGGAAAGAGAGCGGGAACGTTGCCTATGATCCTGAAAAAGTAAAAAAGGGAATGTTTGGTGCTGCTATTGCTGCATCCATGGAAAGCATTTACGAAGGAACGGATAATGTGGAAGGAAAAGGATGCGTTTCCATTCACCAAAGTAAGGCAAAAACCGGGGGTGTAGATGTACAAATGATCGGCCTTAACGGCACACTTAAATGGGAACAAAACATCACCGGAGATAAAGGCGACAGGTCAGACCTTTATTTACTCGCTACCACACCCAATACCATCTTACTTTTCGAAATGGACAGGGGCAGTGTTATGAATAAGGATGCAGATATCTTCCTGGTTGGCCTTAGTACTGATAATGGAAGACAGCTATTTAAAAAGCCCATGGATATTAATGGCATTTCTTACGAACCAATGCTGATAAAAAACAGCACAGATGGTAAATTAAAGGTCATTTCCACCATGTACAATTCAGAGGGTAAATTTCTAACTGCAAAACCAATAGGGTTTAGCGTTGCTGATCTGAATGACCTTACGGGTGAAATGAAGATCGTAAAAGACTTTAACTATTCAAGCGACCTGGGCAATGTGCTTGATATGAAGAACGAAAGCAAATCGGAAGATGGTTATATAAAAGCGCACGATATCATTATTATGCCCGACGGCGGGATGGTAATGGTAGGCGAGTTTTTTAGAAAAACAGTTAGTGCCGCTGGTATGGCTATGAAAATACTTAGCAGGGGAGGTGGCTCTGCTTCCCAGGCTACTATAGAAGATATGTTTTTGCTGCGTATCAATAACAGTCTGAAGGCAACCGCAATGGAAAAAATTGAAAAAGGCAAAGAAAGAGTGCCATTGCCAACAGATGGACTTTCAATAGGCTTAACCTGCCGTTTACTTACCTACCAACACGAGTTTGGTTATATGTATACAGACGAGGGCATGGATGGAAAGAAAAAAACCGTTTTGGCCAGGGGTTCTTTTGGTGATGAAAAATATGGCACTGTGGCATTAACTGTTGATGAGAAGAAAGGGTATACCCAAAAACGTTTTAACCTTGAAAAAGAAAAGAATGTATCCTACTATATTTCACGTGGCAAGCCGGGTTATGTTATGATCATGAAATACAATTCAAAAGAAAAGCAGATATCTGTTAATCTCGAAAAAGTTAACTAACCATTTTAAGAAAAAATAAATGCAATAAAAAAGCCATCCTGCCCAAGGCAAGATGGCTTTTTTATGTCAGGTATTTTTTACCAGGGATATTTATCTTCTGCAATCAATTTATCTGCAATCCTCCTGCGTGCATCTTTGCTGTTGAATGGTTCCGTTTTAGTGAAGCGTTTTAATCCCAGTAACATCATTCGTTGTTCATCGCCGCCTGCAAAAGCATTGATGGCTTCTTTGCCGGCCTTATTCACTTTATCTACGGCATCATTCAAATAGCAGCGCATCATATCAGTTTGCAATGTTGCAGCAGCTTCTCCCTGTTTATCTGTTAATTTCATTACACGCAGCAATGTACTTTCTGCAATAAAAGTTTCAATGGCCATGTCGGCAATATTCATGAGTATCTCCTGTTCGTCCTGTATCTTCATCATCAGTTTTTGCACCGCAGCGCCCGCCGTCATCAATATCGCTTTCTTCATATTGATAATTGCCTTGCGTTCTTTTGCAAATGGAGTATCATCATCGTTGCCAAATTCGGGTATGCTCATCAGTTCTTTTGATACGGTCATAGCCGGGCCCATCAGATCAAGTTTACCTTTCATGGCTCTTTTAAGCATCATGTCTACCGTAAGTAAACGATTGATCTCGTTGGTGCCTTCATATATCCTGTTGATGCGGCTGTCGCGATAAGCTTTACTGATCAGGTATTCATCGCTGTAACCATTACCGCCATGTACCTGTACGCCTTCGTCTACTGCATAATCCAATACTTCGCTGCCATGCACTTTAAGCATTGCACATTCAATGGCATATTCTTCCGCAGCGCCCAATAAGGCTTCATTAAAAGGTTTGCCGCTTTCCTGCAACTCTACTTCTTTGTCATCGATCCATTTGCTGGTGCGGTACAATGCGCTTTCGCTGGCAAATATCCTTGTGGCACATTCAGCGAGCTTATATTTAATGGCACCAAAGTTGGCGATCGGTGTTTTAAACTGCTCTCTGGTATTGGCATAGTTGATGGTTGTACTCAATGCCATTTTAGAAGCGCCAATGGCAGCAGCAGCTAATTTGAGGCGGCCGATATTTAAAATATTAAAAGCTATCACATGCCCTTTCCCGACCTCGCCCAATAAATTTTCTACCGGTACTTTGCAATCCTGGAAGTACAACTGAACCGTTGAAGACCCTTTGATACCCATCTTGTGTTCTTCAGGGCCCTGGGTAAACCCTTCCATACCACGCTCAAGGATAAACGCAGAGAACTTATCGCCGTCAATTTTTGCAAATACGGTATAAACATCAGCAAAACCTCCATTGGTGATCCAGCATTTTTGCCCGTTCAGGATATAATTTTTCCCGTCGGCAGAAAGTACGGCTATCGACTTTGCACCCAGTGCATCACTGCCGCTATTGGGCTCCGTTAGTCCGTAAGCACCCTTCCATTCACCGCTTGATAATTTGGGAATATATTTTTTCTTCTGCGCTTCCGTACCAAAATATAAGATGGGCAATGTACCGATGCCAGTATGCGCCGCAATGGCAACGCTAAAAGAATAACCGCCACCCAGGCCTTCATTCACCAATGTGGAAGTGATGAAATCTTTGCCAAGCCCGCCAAATTCCTCCGGGATGGAAGTGCCTAAAAGCCCCTGCTCCCCTGCTTTTTCCATTAATGATGGCATAAGGCCTGCTTCCATTTTATCGATCCGCTCAATGACAGGTATCACTTCGGCAGACAGGAATTGCAGGCACATGTCTTTTACCATTTGCTGCTCTTCATTAAAATCTTCGGGAGTATAGGTTTCAAAAGCATTGCTTTCCTTAATTAACCACTCACCGCCCTTAAGTGAGGTTGTGGCTGAAGTTGCTGTGCCCATGTTATTGATTTTTATTGTGATGATTTTATTTCAGGTTATCGTACACATTCTGCAACACTTCCTTCGCAATTTCTATTTGTCCGTTGGTGACGCCGCTGAGTGCTTCATTAAGTGTTTGATTAGCGATCTCCATCGTTTGTTCCTGCAATTGCTGTGCCTCTTTGGTGAGGTAGATCATATTGATCCTGCGGTCATCTTTTGATGCAACCCTTTTCACCAGTTTTAATTTTTCCAGGTTATCTACCAGCCTGGTGATACTCGGTTTGTCCCGGAAAGTTGCGTCACACAATTGTTGCTGACTAAGTCCATCCTCTTTCCATAAATGGTAAAGTACACTCCATTGCTCTATCGTTATGTCAACATTACGCTGCTTAAAATTTTTCTGCAGCCTGCGGGAAATGGCCGTACTCGCTTTCCCTGTGATAAAGCTGTATAATTCCCCCTTTTTAAATTGGTTGTTTGACATATAGTTGTTTATGCAACTAAACAAAGATAATCATTCATTTGAATTTTTAAAAATTATTTTTGGGGTACCGGCATGGGAGTTTCATGGCATCATCATTGCCTGCCTGCCGGTAGGCAGGTGTCACTCACTTGTACGGTAAACCAATATGCAGCAGGCTTTATTTATCATCATCGCTATATTTTTCAGCGGGTATGCTGTGCTGCTGCTCTATTTCAGACAAAGCTGGTCAGCCATCCCTGTATTTATACCACCCAAAGGGTATGAACCAAAAACAACAATCAGTATCATCATACCAGCCCGTAATGAAGAACAAAATATCATCGCATGCCTCAATTCAATAGCTGGCCAGTCTTATCCTAAACACTTATTTGAAGTATTGGTTGTTGACGATTTCTCTTCCGATGAAACTGCAGGGTTAGTAAGCAACTACGCCCTGCAAAATGTAAGGCTGATCCGTTTAAAAGATATGCTTAACGGGCCCCAACTAAATTCTTATAAAAAGAAAGCCATCGAAATTGCCATCGGGCAATCAACCGGAGAACTGATCGTAACAACAGATGCCGATTGTTTCGTGCCATCAACATGGCTGCAAAGTATTGCTGCATTTTATGAAAAAAATAAACCTTCATTCATTGTAATGCCGGTAAGCTATGCTTGTAATAACAGTTTCTTTCAAAAATTCCAGGCCGTAGATTTTATGACCCTCCAGGGAATTGCCGGTGCAGCGGTATCCAAAAAAATGCTCAGCATGTGCAACGGCGCCAATCTTGCTTATACAAAAAAAGCCTTTGATGATGCAGGCGGGTTTAAAGGCATTGATGATATTGCAAGTGGTGACGATATGCTGTTGATGCATAAAATTTATAAACAGGACCCAACCAGCGTTATGTACTTTAAATCGAAAGATATCATTGTGCACACACAGCCCATGCATACATTGAAAGACTTTTTTAACCAGCGCATCCGCTGGGCAAGCAAGGCCGATAAATATGATGACAAAAGGATCTTTGTGGTGCTCCTGTTAGTATACCTATTTAACCTGGGAATTATTGTTTTAGGTATTGCTGCATTGTTTAACTGCGCAATGGCGGGGTGGCTGCTTGCAATATTCACTGGTAAAATAATTGTTGAATTATTCTTTCTTTATCCCGTTGCCCGATTTTTTAATACCCAAAAAATGTTATGGCTTTTTCCCTTAATGCAGCCCTTTCATATTGTTTATACTGTTATTGCCGGGTGGCTGGGTAAGTTCGGATCTTATCAATGGAAGGGCAGGAACGTTAAATAATCAACACGATAACATGCCAATGGAAAATAAATATCCCGAAGTTGTTTTAATAGGTGCCGGTATCATGAGCGCCACACTCGCTATTTTTTTAAAAGAATTGATGCCGGGTGTTTGCATCACTATTTTTGAACGGTTGCACAAAGCCGCCGACGAAAGTTCCGACGCCTGGAACAATGCGGGTACGGGCCATTCGGCATTTTGCGAATTGAACTACACTACCGAAACAGCCGGTAGCAATATCGATATTTCAAAAGCGGTAAAGATTGCAGCTCAATTTGAACTGTCAAAACAATTCTGGGCATGGCTGGTGCAGCAGAAATATATTTCGTCTCCAAAAAATTTTATCAATCATGTGCCCCATATCAGTTTTGTATGGGGAGATGAAAATACCGCATTCCTGAAAAAGCGTTTTGAAGTACTCACAAAAAACAGGTTATTTGAAGGCATGCAGTATTCCGAGGACAGGGATGAATTAAAAAAATGGATGCCGCTGGTAATGGAAGGAAGGGATAATGCTGAAAAAATTGCCGCAACCAAAATGGATATTGGCACCGATGTAAATTTTGGTGCACTGACCGATACCATGATCGCACATTTGGAGTCATTAAAAGATGTAACGCTTTATTTAAACCATGAAGTAAGGGACCTGGATAAAGAAAAAGACGGGTCATGGAAAATAACGGTAAAGAATTTACTCACCGATGATAAAATAAAAGCAACCGCCGATTTTGTTTTCATTGGTGCGGGTGGTGGTTCATTGCCTTTACTGGAAAAATCAAATATTGAGGAGGCGGAAGGTTATGGCGGGTTCCCCATTAGCGGGCAATGGCTTAAATGCAACAACGAAAATATCATTGAACAGCATAACGTGAAAGTTTATGGTAAAGCTGCAGTTGGTTCTCCACCCATGAGTGTGCCTCACCTTGATACCCGGATCATTGATGGGAAAAAAGCATTGCTGTTTGGCCCTTACGCCGGGTTTTCAACAAAATTTTTAAAACATGGTTCTTACTTCGACCTGCCGCTGAGCATCGAATGGGCAAATATTTTTCCCCTGTTTTCTGCGGGATGGCATAATTTACCGTTGACAAAGTATTTAATCAAGCAGGTTACGCAATCAAACGAAGACAGGTTGGATGCACTGAAGGAATATTTTCCAAACGCAAGAGCAGAAGACTGGGAGCTTGCAATCGCCGGGCAACGTGTGCAGGTAATAAAAAAAGATGAGAAAGAAGGTGGCATACTTGAATTTGGCACCGAATTAGTTTGTGCAGCTGATGGCTCTTTGGCTGCATTATTAGGCGCATCTCCCGGTGCATCTACAGCCGTTTCAATCATGTTGAATGTATTAAAACAATGTTTCAAAGAAAAAATAAATTCTGATGAATGGCAGGATAAATTGAAAGAGATGATACCCACTTATGGAAAATCATGGGAAGAGTATGACCTGCTTTGTGAAGAAATAAGGCAGTGGACGGCAGATATTCTTAAACTGGATGAGCCGGTATAATAATTCTATGGTTTAATTAATTACATAATCTTTACAAAAGGTGGTCGGCCTAGAGTAGAAAAGCCTACTAACTTAATTTTACATCATGCAGCAATCATTTTCATTCACAGCTGAAATGTGGAAGCGCCTTAAAAAAAATAGGGGCGCTTTATTTGGCTTAATTGTGATCATACTTGCCGTACTCATCGCTGTTTTGGGTTATTTAATTGCACCGGATAACTCTCCCAATGCCGATCTGCAGACCGTTGAGATACAGGCCCGGAAGCCGGGGTATACACAGCTCTTCTTGAAAATACCCGATAAAAAAAATGAACAGGCGGGTTTATTCAATACGCTGCTTAATGGGAAGCAGGAAGATTACCGTTACTTCCCCATTACAAATTACCTGGTTAAAAATGATTCCCTTATCGTTAATAAATTCATTGATGAAGACACAACAGTGGTACAGGTTTATTCTATTAAACTGCTTACTGACAATCATCCGGAAAAAATTATTGCTCAGAACATTACCACAAAGAAATACTGGCTGGGTACGGATAAATTTGGCAGGGATATTCTGAGCCGGCTGATCATTGGCACCAGGGTAAGTTTAGCTGTTGGATTGATCGCTGTACTCATCTCCTTAACATTGGGTATCATTTTAGGGGCATTGGCTGGTTACTACAGGGGATGGGTAGACGAAGTGATCATGTGGCTGGTAAATGTTACCTGGAGTATTCCCACTTTATTATTGGTGTTCGCCATCACAATGGCAATGGGAAAAGGTTTTTGGCAAATATTCGTTGCTGTTGGTTTAACGATGTGGGTGAGTGTTGCCCGTTTAATTCGGGGGCAGGTGATGGCAATTAAGGAACTGGAATATGTTCAGGCGGCCAAAGCATTGGGATTAAAAGACAGCCGCATTATCCTCAAGCACATTTTACCAAATATACTTGGCCCTGTAACGGTAATTGCCGCCGGTAATTTTGCAACGGCAATAATTGTGGAAGCCGGTTTAAGTTTTTTGGGTATTGGTGTACAACCGCCACAACCCAGTTGGGGGCTGATGATAAAGGAGAATTATAATTTTATCATTACACATAATCCTATGCTGGCATTGATCCCCGGCTTCGCCATTATGTTATTGGTGCTTGCTTTTAATTTATTGGGAAACGGATTGAGGGATGCGGTGGATGTAAGATCATAAAACAATCGTATGAAAATTACTGGAACATTTTTGGATGAGATCAGTCATGACATTCCCCACCAGAACTGGGGCCGGCATGAATGGGATGCCGACTTCAGCCACATGAAAATGGTGGGCATCGACACTGTGATCCTGATCAGAAGTGGTTACCGTCGTTGGCTTACTTACCCCAGCGAGCTGCTGATGAAGGAAGAAGCCTGCTACAAACCACCGGTTGACCTTGTACAGTTATTCCTGGAACTGGCGGACAAACACCAGATGAATTTTTATTTCGGGCTATACGACAGCGGTAATTACTGGGTGAACGGAGCATTTCAAAAAGAGGTGGATATCAATAAAAAGGTCATTGATGAGGTCTGGAAAAAATACGGCCACCACAAAAGCTTCAGGGGTTGGTACCTCACGCAGGAGGTCAGCCGCAGGGTGAAGGGGGTAATCGACCTCTATGCACAACTGGGCCAACACTGCAAGGAGGTGTCGGGAAACCTGCCCACTTTCATTTCTCCATGGATCGACGGAAGTAAGGCGGTGAGTGCCGCATCCGATAAAATAAGCAAAGAGGAAGCCGTATCCATAAAGCAACATGAAGAGGAATGGAGCGAGATCTTCGATGGCATTAAAAACGCAGTGGATGCAGTTGCCTTCCAGGACGGGCACATTGAATACCACCAGCTGCCGGCATTCTTTGAAGTGAACAAACGCATGGCGGACAAGTACGGCCTTCATTGCTGGACCAATGCCGAAACATTTGACCGTGATATGCCGATCAAATTCTTACCCATCAAATTTGAAAAACTGCGGCTTAAGCTGGAAGCTGCACGTAAAGCAGGTTATGACAAAGCGATCACCTTCGAGTTTTCACATTTCATGAGCCCGCAGTCCTCTTACATTTCCGCTGCGCACCTTTACGAACGCTATAAGGAGTACATCAAAAACCTGCCCGGGTAACTCCTCATTTTATTTTTCCGAAGATATCAACATCCAGAGAAAATGGATCGATTGCCAGGTGTTCCATCATCATTGCGATCTGCTTTCTTTTAACAGGAGCTTCATTTCCCGGATATTTTTCATTGATAAAATTTTCCCAGATACCCAGCTGTTCATCAACAATTGTTGGCGGCCATTGGTGAGGAATTCCCTTTTTGATCCTGATCGCATGCGACAATTCAACAAGCATATCCCATGCTTCCTTGATGCGCACGGGCCGCGTAATAAGAGTATCGGTCACCTTCATACAAGGCAGGAACTGATTTATTACATCCCTGAATACAGTATAAACTATCATGCTGTCGGGATAAAAATATGTTTTATTACTCCAGTCTGTTTTTTTGCCAATCCCTTTTAAAATACCTGTTGCGCCTGCTTTTTGTATGGCTACCCAGTAAGGGTCTGAGGGTCTTACGTCTGCATAAGGCATCAGGTAGCATTGGGCTGCCAACAAAATTTGCTGCAGTTCCCTTATGTTTACATTACGGGGTTGTATGTTTTTTTGGACGCAATAAGCTGACAATGCGCCTGCAGCCTGTCCGGTCAACAGCACAACCGGTTGAAGCCGTGTAGTGCCATTGGCTATATTGCTTACACTTATGTTTTTTTCAGCGGCTACAAGTCCATCCATTGTTTCCGGTATCAAACATCCCAATGGGATATTGTATGCATTTACGGCATTGAATTTTATTTTTGGCGCAGCTTTATTTTTATTGTGATGATGGTCAACGGGATAATCACCTACCGAAATGCCTGTGAGGTAAAGGGCCCTGTCCTGTTCAAAGGGTTTTTCAAGGTAATTGTTGTTGAGGCGAACAAGCCCCTTCATCCTCCTGCTTTCCCTGTTATAAGGAATCAGGGCCAGTTTGTCTGCAGTGGGAAATTCGTCATCTGCAAGGCCTAAATTTTTATACCCAAGTTCTTTTTGGATATAATAAATGAATTTCAGTGTATGTTCTTTTGCAGCTTCATATTTTATTATCCTTACTGCAGGTTTGTTCTCAACCACGTTCAGGTAATAGTCGTTCCCGCTTGCCGGCCAGTTGAGCATGTATTTGTTGTTCCTGATCTTTCCGTAATCAAGCATTTTTTGTGCTGTCCACGGTGAAGCCACGGAATCACTGTTGAATAGGGAAGTGCAACTTTTAAAGAATTCGGTGGAATCATACCCTTCTGGTCTCGAAATGGTTTTATCTGCCTCTTTTCCATAGTCTTTTAAAATGGCCGCCCAGGTGAGGTCCTGTATGATATCATTCTTACCCGGTGCAATGGGTTCTTTTGAATAGACCGGGTCTTCCATACCCAGATCGTAAGGGGTACCGCTAAGGGCAAGCAGGTCGCCAAGTTCTGTGGCATCAATACATATTCTGCATTTTATGGTGATGCTTTTTTTACCCGCATTAATGAATACTGCACCGGTGACCTTGTTCTTTTCTTTTAACACGGTTTGGAGCTGCATGCCATACATCACTGTCAAATATTCTTTTTCCCGGGCGCACATAGCTTTAAAGATGCTGTCGCCCACGTGAGGTTCAAACAGGGTGTTGCTTACCCAACCCGTTCCTAAATTCTTTGTTCCGTAATGTTTGTAAAGCTGCTGTCTGAATTCTTCCCAAAGGCCGGAAGGCAGTTGGTCGTTACCGTCAGTTGCACTTACGCCTGCAGCGGTAAGCATACCGCCCAGCCAGGTTGTGGGTTCGGCAATGATGGTCTTCACTTTTTGCCTTGCGCTTTGAATTCCGGCCGCCGTACCACCTGTACCGCCGCCAACAACCAGCACGTCCGTATAAATATACGTTCGCTTATTGGAAAGGTTTTGGGCAGATGCCAAGGCCATGAAGCCGATGATAAAAAGTAGAAAAAGAAGTAGGTGTGTTTTCATCATGCTTTCAAATATCAAGTATCCGGTATCTATTACCCCCCCGTTGCCACCTGTACATTCCGGTTGAAACCCTCTTCCAGCGAAATAAAGGTCTCAGTTCGCTCAATACCCTTGATCTTCTGCAATTCATCATGCAATACAAAACGTAATTGGCCAATGTCCTTGCAAACGATTTCTATGAACATGCTATAATTACCGGTGATATAATTAAGTCTTACTATTTCGGGTATACGCATCAGGTCCTTGGCAACAGCATCGTATAAGGAACTTTTTTCGAGGTATATACCAACAAAAGCGGTGATATCATAACCCAGTTGCTTAAGGTCAACATTCAGCTTTGTACCTTTAACTATCCCAAACTCCTGAAGTTTTTTAATACGCACGTGGATGGTCCCGCCGCTGACGAATAATTTTTTTCCTAATTCTGCATAGGATATCTCAGCTGTTTCCATCATTTCGTGGATGATCTGTAGGTCTAATTTGTCAAGATTTAATTTTGCAGCCATATAGCAAGTGTTTTTATATATTTTCAATAATAAAAGCAAATATTTGAATTATTTCTATAATTTCCAAATATTTGATAAATTATTTTCAACATAGTACTATTTTACCTAGATTTGTGTTATCAAACAAGCCGAAAGGTAAGTTCTTAAAAATTGTGGGGTGATGAAATTTTTGGCAGACATGCCCCCTTGTCTCGGGGGTGAGGATAACAGGATAAACGAAGTATAGAGCCATTTGGATAGCAATATTTAAATGACCGGGGTCGACCACCGAACTTTGTACTTTAGCTAACTGCCTCGTGGAGGTTCGATCCCTCCCCCTACAGCAACCTACATCAGCAGCCTTCGTTTTTCAATGGAGGCTTTTTTATTGGTGCAAATTTTTTTTCCTGATGATCTCGGCCGCAATACTTACCGCAATCTCTTTTGTGGTTTTGCTGCCAATATCCAACCCAATCGGAGAAGATACACATCGTAGTGATTCTTCACTGGTCCCTTCTGCTTTCATTTCAGCAAACAGTGTTTCAATTTTTTGCTGGCTGCCCAAAAGCCCGAGGTAAAAAAATGGTTTATTCAAAAATTGTTTCAATACTATTTTATCGGTACGGTAACCGATCGTCATGATCACAACATAGTCGTTTGCTGTAGCGGAAAAACCTATGCCAATGCTTTCATAATTTACAATATGCTTTTCATGGGCAAAGACATTGGCAGCAAGTGTGTTCAATTGCGGCCGATCGTCATATAATTTTATATAAAACCCCAGGAAGCGCATCAGCTCTGATAATGCAAGGCCCACATGGCCACCGCCAACAATATGTATTACGGTTTGATGGTTTATTGATTCGGTATAAGCCCAATCATCATCAGTATTGTACCGTAACCCTTCCTGGTTATTTTCAACTAGTGAAATGCCGTTGGGAGAAAGTTGAACTTGTTGTTGCGTTGCTGCAATTATTTTTTCAATGACAGTTTTATCATTTACCGCAAGCGGTATAAAGACATTTAGTTGGCTGCCTGAACAGATCATTCCCGATTGATCTTTGCTGTGCTGTTTATCGTGGTATTGCCGCTTCAGCAAAACTTTAGCTTCATCATCCACGAGCATCCGTTTTGCCCTCTCTGCCAGTTTTTGTTCCATGATACCTCCACCGATCGTTCCGTTGAGTTCGCCATCTGCAGCAACAACCATTTTAAAACCCTGCCGCCCGGGAGAACTCCCTTCACTTTCCAATACATATAACAACACCACGTTAATGCCGTCAGCAATTTTTTTATTTATGAATTCCCAGGCATTCATCCTTGTTTTTTTCTGTTCTCCAGTATCTTTTTGAAAGAACGTCCGCGTATCTCCTCCATCGTTAGTCCGGTTACCAGCACTTCTTTTTCGGTGATTGCACCGCTGTTCAAAGCACGCAGGAAATAATTGAGCAGGCCCTGTCCCGTTGCGGCGTCATCAAATACATCGCCGATCAATGTTGCCCTTGCCGCTTTATCAACAAAAGTTTTCAACCGTTCAACTGCATCATCATAACTTTCTAAAAAGAAAGCGAACACGGCAGCATAACGCATAGGAAACTGTGCAGGATTAAGGTCCCAGCCCTGGTAAAACCCATTCCACAAAGAATGACGGATATGATCATATCCTTTCTTCCATGCATGATGAACAATCTGCCGATTCTCATTCATTTGTTCTTCAGTTAAACTATCGCCACGGTGCGGGCCAATGGGCATTGTATTGGTTGCTCCATCACTTAACCATATACCTGTATGTGCTAATGCAACTTTTGTCATGTGATGCGCAAAATCACAAACAGGATGATCCATCTCCTGGTACTTCGCCGTGATGCTACAGCTCGCCGTATAATCATACGTACCAAAGTGCATTGCAATGCAGCGGCCATTAGCTGCTTTAATAAAACGGTACAAGGGGTTGGTGCCATTGATATCCATGATCGATTGTGTTGTCTCCACCATCATCTCCATTTTCAAACTACCCTTTTCTATTTTTAATTCTTCTTCGAGTATATCAAAAAAGTCTGCGAGTGTTGACGGTTGTTCGGGAATCGTAACTTTCGGCAACATCACTATAAAATTATCCGGTAATTTTCCGCCAGTTGCTGTAACCAATGTACTTACAAAAATATCAAGCGTACGCAATCCTCTTTCTTTCATCTCTTCGGTAAATGGCTTTATACGGATACCGATAAATGGAGGCAATGTATTTTGTACCATTCCTTTTGCAACTTCCAATGCAGCAACACGTGCTGTTTCATCCTCTTCTTCATTACTACGGTTGCCATATCCATCTTCAAAATCTATCCTGAAATCTTCAATAGCTTCTGCTTTTAATTTAGCAATCACCTTATTGTAAATTTTATTGCTAAAGCCTGAAGCAGTATCCAATCCGAATACATTGCCGAATACAATTTGGTCAGGCGCATAGGTTTCAAATATTTCGAGTGCCCTTGCACCCAATGTTTTTGCAGCATCATGTTTAAAAAGATTAGCACCGCCATATAAAGTGTGTACGGGCTGGCGCTCGCTCCTGTCGCCCGGATAAATTTGCTGGAAAGCTGTATTGGCTTCTTTTAATTTACCAAACAGCTGTTCTTTTTTATTTGCTGGAATCGTAAAGCTCATGGTGTTATTTTTTTGGTTTGTATTATTACTCAACTACCTCTATAAGTTGAATAGCCAAATGGATTAATTAACAGGGGTACATGATAATGCGTATCATCAAAAACAGTGAACTGTATATCCACTTCGGGATAAAACCCTCTAATATTATTGGATGCAAAATAATTTCCTGTTTCAAATACCAGTTTGTAAACTCCGGCGCTTAATTTTTTTTCAGGTGGCAACAGGTCACCGATTCTTCCATCTGCATCAGTAATTCCCTGTGCAATGGCTTGCCAGTTGTCTTTTATTTTACCCATCAGCCTTATGCTGATATTTTGTACGGGCTTACCCATTGAAGTATCCAGTACGTGTGTTGTAAGTTGACTCATTTTTAAAAATTGAAAGTTAGCGTCAGTTAATAATTTTTTAAACCGGATGATTGTTATCTTATGTTGCTCGCCCATGGCAATATTCAATTCTTCATCATAGCTATTCTTTATCCTGTCATTTAAAAGTTGTAGCATCTCCGCTGCCGATTTCCCGGTAGCGCAAACGATGAAGATAAAATTGAATTTATTCTTATACTCGTTGTTAGCTTTTGCGAGCGCTTCAATCACTTCACCTGATGCAGCTGCAACACCGGACTGCTCTTTTCCTGCAAATTTTTCTTTCCCGCTGTTTGCATCCCCAATCTTCGGGTGATGGGTAAAAGATTCTAGCCAGTCTGCCTTTTTACATTCGTCATACCATACAGAAGCGGCTGCATTCACCAATGCAGAACCTGAGGTAAAAGGAAACTGCTTCATCATCAATGAAACCCATAGGGCCGAGCCACAGCAACTGAATAATTCTTTTGCTGCGGTTTCGCTACCCAGTTCATTAAAATCTTTTAAAGTCACATCTTCTTTTTTAAGCTTAAACCTATTTTGTTGATGCTCCCTGTTCTATCCAGCATCTTATCATATCCCTTTCCTGTTGCGTAATATTCGTTTTATTATTCTGCGGCATGGTTTTCGTTATTACCACACGCTGCATGATCAGGTCTTTTTTCTTTACAATATCTTCCGGCGTATCATATACAACGCCATTGGGCGGCGTTTTGTAGACATCATCAGTTGGTTTTGCCGAGTGGCAGCTGATACAACGTGTATTAATAATGGCCAGCACTTCCGACATACTTACTTTTCCTTTACAGGCTCCCGGGTCTTTTGGCGGAGCCGAAATAAATGCAGCCGCCAATAAGATCAGCACCGAAACGGGCATAACCCATACCGTTAGTTGCCCCTTTTCCCGCAGGTTGAGATAATGTTTCACTCCGGCCGAGCCGAATGATATGATCGCTAACACCAGCCACGGATATTGATAACCAAAAGTACTGGGGAAGTGATTGCTGATCATTACAAACAATACCGGCAGTGTAAAATAATTATTGTGCAGGGAACGGGCAAGGGCATTTTTTCCCAGCTGCGGGTTCAGCGGTTTTCCTTCACGGGCAGCTTTTACCATCGCTTTTTGCGAAGGGATGATCACAAAAAAAACATTGGCCACCATTATACTGCCGATCATGGCGCCAAAATGAATATACGCAGCACGTGAACTGAACACATGGCTATAGAAATATGCAAAGCCAACGGCAATGGCAAATCCTGTAATCCCAAACCAAAAACCTTTTTTAACGAGTGGTGTTTTACAAAGCAGATCGTATAACAGCCAGGCAACGATAAATGAACCCACGCCAATCCCAATGCCGGTCATTGGAGAAATATCCAACACATTTTTATCGATCAATAATGCTGATGCATTAAAATAATATACCACAAACAATAAACAAAAACCCGACAGCCAGGTAAAATAAGCTTCGTATTTGAACCAATGCAAATGCTTTGGGATCGTTTTGGGGGCTACTTTATATTTTTCCAGGTAATAGAAACCACCACCATGCACAGCCCAAAGATTACCGGCAAGTTCATCCCTTACATCTTTGGTACGGTTCAACGCATTCTCTAAAAAAACAAAATAAAAAGAAGCCCCGATCCAGGCAATGCCGAAAGTAATGTGCATCCATCTTACCACAATATTCATCCACTCCATCAAATGCGCTTCCCATGGTGTGCCTTTTACATAAAGATAAACGGCGGCAACCATGCCAACTGCGGTCAGGATAATAGCTGTGTAAACAAATGTTTGGGAAGAAGTGATCCCGGCTTTCCTTTTTCCAATTGCATTGTCTTCATTTTCTTCTTCGACAGCATCGTACTGGATCTTAACGGTACGCAGGTAATAGGTCATGATAACCAACATGACCAATACCATCAGTAACACTATCAATAAAATAATTCCGATCATTGACTACATCTTTTTCTTTCCGAATAACCTTAACCTGCTGATACCACCATCAGGAAAAATATTCAGGCGCACATAGGAGAATACCGATGTGCCGGTTATTTCCTTTATAAACTCATGTTCATTATCTGCACTCAGTTTTTGTTGCGGCAGAATCGTTTGCCATGTTGCCTTAGCATTTATAACCGCTTCATCATTATCACTTGAAGAACCTTCAATAGAGCAACTATCGGGATAATTACCTTTAAAATGACAAGTGTCAACTACAATTCTTTCAATGATTCCCGGCGTTGCTAATTTTAAAATCACCCAGTCACGGTTATTGGGCGTACGGTTGCGTTTTGTTTCCCAACCATCACCCATATTTTCACCACGATTTGGCATAATCAAATTGCTCATCGCACTAAAAAACATATCGTTACAAGCAATGGCTTTACCTCCGTTTATGGCTGCAACTAAGTCAA
>JAYWAN010000120.1:0-12973 GCA_043782405.1 Chitinophagaceae bacterium | reverse complement strand
ATTTATTTAAACTGGTGAACAGCCGTTGGAATAATCATTTCTTCGATTGGCTGATGCCCTGGCTGCGCAATTCGGATGTATGGTTCCCCCTTTATCTTTTTCTTATCCTTTTTATATTGGTCAATTATAAAAAGACCGGTTGGTGGTGGGTGATATTTGCTGCGAGTACCGTTATCCTCACCGATTTTGTAAGCAGTACCTTAATAAAAGAAAATATCTGGCGGTTGCGGCCCTGCAATAATCCCGAATATGTTTCCTGGATACATATCCTGGTGGGGTACCGGCCACAGAGTTCCAGTTTTACCTCATCTCATGCTGCCAATCATTTTGGGATAGCGATGTTTATCTATATGAGCCTTAAAAGGAAGTTCAATAAATGGCCCATGGCCTTCTTTGTATGGGCCGGCGCCATCTCGTATGCGCAGATGTATGTGGGGGTGCATTATCCCGTCGATATTGCAGGAGGCACCATGATTGGAATACTTATCGGATATTTGTCCGGCAGATCGTTTAACAGAAACTACGGTTTAGCTTGATTCTATGGTTGAAGTTTTGATACTATTCCTGCTTATTTTGATCAATGGTTTACTCGTGATGAGCGAGATCGCCCTGGTAAGTGCCCGCAAAGGCCGGCTGGAAAATATGGCCAATAAAGGCGATGCAAAAGCGAGGACCGCACTGATACTAGCGGAGAACCCCGAGAAATTTTTATCCACCGCACAGATATTCATTACCCTCATCTCTATCTTAACGGGTGTGTATTCCGGCGAAAAATTCAGTCATTATTTTCAACCCTATATTGAAAAGATAGCTGTACTGAAACCTTATGCCAATACGATCGCCACCGTTCTCATTGTTATCCTGGTCACTTTTCTTTCCATCATCATCGGTGAACTGATCCCCAAGCGCATGGGCATGCTGCGGGCAGAAAAGATCGCAAGGGTAGTGGCAGGCCCGATGAATGCTTTATCGGTGATCACCCACCCCGTGGTTTGGTTACTAACGAAGATCAGTAACCTGTTTTTTTTATTGTTCAATATTAAAAAATCAAATGACAGTGCGGTAACGGAAGAAGAGATAAAAGCCATGATCACCGAAGGAAGTGAACACGGCACTATTGAAGAAGAAGAAAAAGAAATCATTGAACGCGTATTTCATCTGGGCGACAGGAATATCACTTCACTGATGACGCACCGCACAGATATTGTATGGTTTGATGAGAATGATACGGTGCAGCAGGTAAAAGATAAATTCGACACCATCATTTATTCCAGCTACCCGGTATGTGATGGCACCGTGGATGACATCAAGGGCATCATCCACATCAAGGAATTGTTGAAAGCTTCACCGGCCACCCTATTGAAAGGCCTGGCCAAACCTGCTTTATTTGTGCCGGAAAATAATACAGCCTATCAATTGCTCGAAAAATTCAAAGCAACAAAGATCCACAGTTGTTTTATAGTCAACGAATACGGTACACTGGAAGGGATGATAACACTGAATGATATTTTGGAAGCCATCGTTGGTGATGTACCGCAAACGGGGCAGGAGGAATATGAGATTGTAGAAAGAAAAGACGGCACTTTCCTGGTGGATGCACAAATCCCTTTCTTCGATTTTTTAAGCCGGTTCGAAAAAACAGATTGGGCCAATGAAGATGGCCATGATTTTGATACACTTGCCGGTTTTGTATTGCATGAACTGGAGCATATCCCCAAAGCCGGTGAAACATTCGAATGGCGCGGCTTCGATTTTGAGATCATTGATATGGACGGGCAGCGAATTGATAAACTGTTAGTGAAAATTTCGGAAGAGATCAAGGAGAATATGGAAGAGTAATGGCAATTAGCAACAGGCAAACAAATTTTTAATATTTATAGCTACGTATAACAATGAAAAAAATTATCGTTTCATTTTTTTTCCTTTTGTGCACGGGTATGCTCACGGCCGGTACAGTGGATACCATTTCTATTTACAGTAATGGTATGCATAAATTCATCAAATGCGTAGTGATAAAACCCGATAACTATAAGAAAAAGAAAACGGCATTTCCGGTAGTATACCTTTTGCACGGTTATGGCGGCTGGTACAGCAATATCATTATACGTATACCACAGATGCAAGACTATGCAGATACTTACCAGGCCATCCTTGTTTGCCCCGATGGTGCCAATAGCTGGTACTTCGACAGTCCCGTTGACAGTTCATACCGTTATGAATCCTATATCGCCGGCGACGTGGTGCGCTTCATTGATAAAAATTACAGGACCATTGCCGATAAAGATCACCGGGCCATTGGAGGGCTCAGCATGGGAGGCCATGGTGCATTTTTTTTAGCATTGCGGCACCCGGATATTTTTGGCGCTGCGGGTGCCATCAGCGGCGGCTTCGATCTTTATAGCAGCAGGAACCAGTTTGAAATTGCAAAAAGGATCGGAGATACTATTACGCATGCAAAAGAATGGCACGATCTCTCTATGATCAATTTGATAGAACATTATACCAATACACCGGTGAAATTATTTTTTGATTGCGGCGATAAGGACATTTTCATTGAAGCTAACAGGAACCTGCACCAGAAGATGCTGCAGTTAAAAATTCCGCATGATTATACCGAACGTCCAGGCGTACATGGCTGGGATTATTGGAGAAATTCGTTTCCTTACCAGCTGCTTTTTTTCAGCAGGTATTTTAGTAAGCAATAGACAATGGTAAATCAGTTAACTGTTTATCCGACTCATCTTATAAATTTGTCCTTCCATCCCTCAATGCTTTTTTCTTTCCCTTATTTTTCTTTTCCCATTCCAGCATCTCGGGAGTTTTATCGGGTTTCTTGGCTTTATCATTTGTAACAGCAGCAGTAACAGGGAGAGCGCCGTCTTTTATCGGGAAGCCGCGATCATATTTTTCGGTCTTTATTAATCGGCCGCTGCCGGGTTCATAATATTTCCATTCGCCGTGTTTCACACTGTACTGTTCGGCCTTCACAATTTTCTGGTCAATGATCTCGCCATTGCCATCACCGTAAACAGGTATGGTATCATAAGGGGCATCAGGATTATATCCCTTCCAGGATTCTTCCCTTACCAAGTCGCCGAGATAAGTGTAATATTGCTGTATGCCATCCTTACCGCCGAATTTATAATTCTCAACACCCACCAGGTCGCCATTTAAATTATACTGGCGCCATACCCCTTCTTTTTTGTCCTTTATATAAATGCCTTCTTCTTCATAACCCGGCTCACCCCTCACTTCGGGTACATGAATGACCCACTTACCCGTCTTAAGGTCATCTTTGGTAATGGCATTTAACGTATCCCCTTCTGCATTCAGTTTAAAACTTTTATATTGTGCACTGCCATTCATCAAAAACAAAAACTGCATGATGATAAGTATCAACAATTGCTGTATTTTTAAGAAACGGGTATTCATTTTTTAAATCAATATTTTTTTATGTACCAAACGATTGTACTGCTATCCGGCTTCATGGGCGTCGCACTCTTGTACCGGGCAATATCAACTCAGCTAAAAAGACAAGTTGTATTGTTGAAAAACCTTCCCAAATTTACAGCAATACCATATTTCATAATTGTTAATGTTTTATTGATCCTCCTGGTTAGTGTACCCGCTAACCCCTTGTACGCACAAAGCGGGCCCAGCAGCGCCACCGAAAGAATAAACGGTTTGCAAAAAAGAAAATTGCTGGAAGACAGGAGTGTTTTAAAAGATATTAAGTTCCGTAATATCGGCCCCAGTGTAATGAGCGGCAGGGTAGTGGATATGGAAGTGAACCCGGCCGACCCTACAGAATTTTATGTGGCTTATGCAACAGGCGGGCTATGGCATACTACCAATAACGGGCAAAGCCTTGTTCCTGTTTTTGATAAAGAAAATGTGATCGGCATTGGGGATATCGCCATTAACTGGCAAACAAAAACCATTTGGGTAGGCACCGGTGAAGCCAATAGCAGCAGGTCTTCCTATGCAGGTATCGGTGTATACAAAAGTAATGATGAGGGTAAAAGTTGGCAATACCTGGGACTTCCTGAAAGCCAGCATATCGGAAAAATAATCCTGCATCCCACTGATAATAATACAGCATGGGTTGCCGTGCTGGGCCATTTGTATTCTCCCAATAAAGAAAGGGGTGTTTATAAAACCACTGATGGCGGCAAAACATGGAACCAAACCCTCTATGTTGATGATAATACCGGCGCTGTTGATATGGATATCAATCCTAAAAACCCCAATGAGCTCTATGCTGCGATGTGGTACCGTACCCGCCGTGCCTGGAATTTTGAAGAAGGCGGCAAAACCTCGGGTATTTATAAAAGTATCGATGGTGGCAATACCTGGAAGCAGGTAACGCTAACGGGTAG
Source organism: Chitinophagaceae bacterium (assembly GCA_043782405.1). GTDB lineage: Bacteria > Bacteroidota > Bacteroidia > Chitinophagales > Chitinophagaceae > Ferruginibacter. Next base: position 8,594 of record JAYWAN010000120.1, on the reverse strand, counting down.
TGGCTTTCCATCAGGTAATGGCCTGGGAAGGATTGGTGTAGCTATTTTTCCAGGCAATCCCAATATTGTTTATGCCACACTTGATAACCAGGACCACCGGCCCGATACTGCACAGAAAAAAGCAGATACCGTGTATGTGCTCAAAGATTTTAAAGACATCAGCAAGGAAAATTTTTTAAAACTGGATAATAATAAACTCGACAGCTTTTTGATCGATAATAACTTTCCCGAAAAATACCGGGCGGCCGGTGTAAAAGAACTGGTGGCTACGGATAAGGTAAAGCCAACTGCGGTGTATGAATACTTATTTGATGCCAACACTGCACTTTTTGAAACACCCATCATTGGTTGCGAGATCTACCGGAGTGATGACGCAGGGGCCAGCTGGAAAAAAGTGAACACGGCAGCATTGAGTCTCTACAATACCTATGGTTATTATTTTGGAAAAATATCGGTAAGTAATACCAATGAAAATAAAGTAGTGATCAGTGGTTTCAGCCTGATGCTGAGTGAGGATGGCGGTAAAACTTTTAAGGCAACGGATAAATCGGCAACTCACCCCGACTGGCATGGTTGCTGGATCGATCCCAACCGCGACAGTCACTGGGTTGCAGGTAATGATGGCGGCTGCAATATCACTTATGATGATGGCAAACATTGGTTCAAAGCCAATACACCATCAGTAGGGCAGTTTTATAATATCGCTGTTGATGAGGCTAAACCTTATAATGTGTATGGAGGCCTGCAGGACAATGGCACCTGGTTTGGCCCATCCACCGCAAAAGATGTAGACCAATGGAACTACGAAACCCCCTATGCCTGGAAAAATATCGGCGGTGGCGATGGCATGCAGGTACAGGTAGATACCCGCGATAATAAAACGGTTTATGACGGCTCGCAGTTTGGCTTTTATGCCCGCAGGAATACAGATGGCGGAAGAGGCACATCGGTTTATCCACGCCCTGATTTGGGTGAACCCCAATTGCGCTTCAACTGGCAAACACCCATCTGGTTAAGTCGGCATAACCAGGATGTTTTTTATTATGGCACAAATAAATTTTACCGCAGCCTGTCCAAAGGCGATAAGATGGAGGCCCTCAGCGGCGACCTTACTTCGGGTAAGCGTGAGGGTGATATTCCCTTTGGTACGCTCACCACTATCGTGGAATCACCGCTGAAGTTCGGTTTGATTTATGCAGGCACCGATGATGGCAATATCCAGGTAACAAAAGATGGGGGTTATACCTGGACGAAGATCAACATCGGCATGGGTTTGCCCGGGATGCAATTGAAGCCCGGTAAAAAGTTTGATACCAACCCCTCCGGCTTATCAAAGACAATTGAAGGATTATATGTAAGCCGGGTGATGCCCTCCATGTATAAGGAAGGAAGGGTATATGCTACTGTGAATGGCCTGCGCAATGATAATTTTGCGCCATGGTTATTTGTAAGTGAGGATTATGGTGCTACCTGGGCGCAGTTGGGCACCGACCTGCCTGCCGAACCCCTCAACGTAGTGAAAGAAGATCCGAAAGAGGAAAATATCATTTATGTGGGCACCGACAACGGGCTCTACGCATCTTTTGACCGGGGTAAAACATTCATGACTTTTGGGAACAGTATTCCGCGTGTACCCGTTCACGATATTGCCATACAGCAAAGGGAGAATGAAATATTGGTGGGTACACATGGGCGAAGCATCTATGTTACAAAACTTGATGCGGTGCAAACTGCTTATGACCCCGTGAAATATAAACCGGCTTTAAAAAATAAAGAGAAGGATAAATCTGCAGCCGCTGAACCGGGCGAAGAAAATAATAATTGAACCATTAACCTGTTTTAAAGCAGGCGGGTTACCTGCGCAGCATTAATTGATATTATTTTCTATTTTTTTTCTTGGTAAGTATGCTGCCGGGTTTTCTTTTGGCGGTGGAAATGGATTTCATAAAGGTATTGCCCTTCATCAACTGGGCTTTGTCTTTTACTTTTCCCAATGAGTTGGCATAAGCTTCTTTCATCAGTTTTTTTATATATACTTTGGGAAAATCCTTTTTATCCCTCACTAAAATGTACCTGTACTGGTTACCCTGCCCGATCAATTTTTTTTCGGGGTCGGCAATTTCGGAGCCCCAGTAAAAACCAAAATGGACATTGCCGCTGCTGCGGCCTACCGCTATATTGCAAAATGTATGTCCAACCCTGTCGGTTGGCGACCACCCAAAAGCCACCGCATTATAATTATCATAGATCAACTCATTGGTGTTGGGATAAAGGTCCCACACAAATTCGCGCAGCCATAAAGCGGTTTCCCTGATATCGGCAGGGAATGGTGCAAGAAATTTCAACAGGTCTTTTATATCTTCTTTAGCCATATGCTTAATGTTTAATAATGTGGATGAATTCAACAAAAACGCTTATCCTGTTTTTTTAAAATTTTCATAACTCATCTCCCAAAGATTGACCTCCTGTTCAAAATTTAACCAGCCCGGTGTGGTTACATATTTTTTTATGAACTGAAAACCTGCTTTTTCCAAAGTTTTATTGGGAGCCGGGTTCAGTGCATAGGGTTCGCAATATAGTTTCTGTAGTTTAATATTTTCAAAAAAGAAGGGCAGGGTAAGGTGCACCAATGCCGTGCCAATGCCTTTTTTTCTTTCCCCGGTATTCCATAGGTGCAAATGCATATAAGCTTCATTACCAAAGATTATTTTGTTGATATTGGAATGCCCTACCGGCTCATCATCAACTAACCAGATGATGCAATAAGATTTTTTCTCTTCGTAAAGCAGTTCCAACTGCTCTGCCAGCATTTCTTCGAAGGCTTCTTTTTTGGGCATTTTCGCCAGGTCAACCCCCATGCCGGTAAGGAAGGCTGGATCTGCGTCTATCCAATACCGTATAAGTGCAGGGATATCCTCCATTTTAATTTCCCTCGCCGAAAGCCTGCCTGTATCCATGCTGTTTATTGATTTTTAGGGAAATTTGATCATTCTTTGATCGCCGGCGCAGCATCATCCTGGCCCTTCTCTTTCTTATCTTTCTTCTTACTCTTCTTACTGCTTTTTTTATGCGAGCCCCATTCACTTGCATTACCATTCACTTTATCTCTTGCATGTTGTATCACAAAATATAAATTCAAACGGCTTCCGTCATCTTTTGTGGCATCGATCAGTTCCATGTAAACGCCTTTATTATCCCCCGTGGCCTTATTGACCATGGCCATTCCTGCATTTTCTGTAAAACGTTCCCCATCTGCAAGCCCCAATGCAAAAATGGGTGTGTCCGGTGTTTTGCCGTTGCCGCTGAAGAGCATGGCCGACATGATCGTATGCACCAGTTCCATGTAATAATCTGCACTGTCTGCTTTTTTAAGCTGATGGAGGGAGTAAGATTTCTCTTTTAATATCCGCAGGCTTACGGGATGATAAAGCAGGTAACCATCTGCCTGGGCCATCGCTTCTTCATAATGGCCGTCATCATTCAAAATAAAAATATCTTTTTCAGTTTCTATATCCTCGTAAGGCCTGTAATCCGGCTGATCGGTAAAGCCAATGAGCAGCGCAAGGGTCTCATACCGGGTTAATGAAGCATCTCTTGCTTTAAAGCGGGCAAGCAACTTATTGTAATAGAGATTGGTGGAACTGTCTTTCGTTTTGGCAAGAATCGGTTTAAAATCCTTTTGATAATTAAAACTGCTTTGTTCATAAGCGTTCAGGCTTAGCAATATGAACAGAAGAAAAAAAATATTCCTCATAGATATTTTTTTAAATTTTACGATGCCCTAAAGTATTAATGAGGAAAGATAAAAAAAAAACGGAACATTATGGCAGCCAGGGTTAGCTGCCAGTACCTATTGGTTCAACAGTAGGGAACATTATTTTTGCTAATGACCATACCTGCAGGGAAAATAATAAAAAACACAAAATTTTGAAATCTTATTCTATCTACGTAATTATACAAATGCATAACTGCATCCCTTCCCGGGGCAAAATAAAGTATTAACATTTCCTTACAACGATATTTAACCGATAATGCGTTCCCCTTTTATGAAAAAATACACCACAACCTTACTGCTGGCTGTTTTATGCTGCGGTTGCTTTGCACAAAGCAGCAGCATACTCGTTCGCCATGACACCACTTTGTTGCGTGCAGACCAATCTGAGTGGATAGTAAAATCCCTGGTAAAGAATGATCCTTTAATGACCCAGCAGATAGGAAAATCTATTCCTGAGATCATCCTGGAGTCGATTAAAAAAGGGAAAATAAAAGCCATTGACCCCGAAACGAATAAGCCTATTCCCGCCAGGGAGATCATGGGCTGGAAAATGCAGGTGGATTCCGTTATGGTTTTTGATAACCAGGGCGAAGTTTCAAAGACCATTGCAGTCAGGCACGACCTTGACCCACCCTCCATTTCACAAATAAGGATATTCCAGGATTGGTATGTTGATGTTGTTGCAGGAAAATTCCGGGCTGAAATAAAATGGATCGAATTGCTGGAAGAAGTAAAGACCTCAGTTGGTGTTTTTCTCGGCTATCGCCCTTTTTGCAGGATATATTATTGAGCAGGCGCAATGTCGTATAATCGTCTATGCGTGATCGTGCTGACCGGGCAAATGGCTTCGCAATGCATACAGGCAATATCGCAGGGCGTATTTACGGCAATGGTGTCAAAAGCACTGATAAAGCCTGCTTCCTGCGGGCATACAGCTATACAGGCCCCGCATTTGATGCAGGCATTCCACCCTATATCAAAAACTATAGCCTCTTTTGGTTCCATGCTTTCATCTTTTATTTTTATCGTTTGCCCGAATATTTGTGCAACTAAAATAGTTGCCTGAAGCCTGCATCACTATTATCCACATCTACACATCTGCACATCTACACATCCGCACATCTACACATCTACATATCTACATATCTACATATCTACATATCTGCATATCTTCAAATCTTTTTATACTCACTGTCTGTACTGAAATACCCCGACATCGTTGCATACAGCATTTCATCCCTGCGTTCAATATCTTGGGTATCGAATATTTTTTTCTTGACGCGGTACAATTTCCACATGCTGTTGCCCATCGATTCCAGCCACTGGTCCTGGTAACCCTTCAGGTTATTTTTTGTACAGGGCTTGCCACTGTTGATCAATGTTGCTAAAAATTCGCCGGCGATCTTTCCGCTGCTTAATGCAGTATGTATACCGCCCCCGGTAATGGAATTCACATGCCTTGCCGCATCTCCTGCCAGTATAAGGTTATCGGCATACTGGATCTTTAATGGTGCTGCCAATGGTACGCCACCCCCTTGTATTTCTAGTATCCTGTAATTTTTAAAACGTTCTTTGAAAAAAGACTCTTTGATGAACCTGTCTAAATATACCTGTGCATTTTCCTCGCACATGGTACGGGTAACACCCAAACCAATTTCGGCATATCCATATCCTTTTGGAAATATCCAGGCATAACCGCCGGGTGCCCACTGGTGCCCGGTTACGATTTCCAGCAGGCCGTTTGTTTCTACACCGTCCACTACAAATTGCAGGCAACTGGCCAGTTCACTCAGTTTGATATGTGTTTTCATGCCTGCCCATTTGGCTGCCTGCGATTGCACGCCATCAGCCGCTATCATTACCTTTGCGTTTACAGTTAACCGTTGGTTGAACTTGACGAGATCCACTTCACAGTTGCCATCCGGCAGGTTCCTGAAACCATGGGCTTCGGTCTTTAACCACACTGTTGCACCGGCCCTTTCGGCCCGGGTGGCCAGGTAGCGGTCAAAGCGCCGCCTGTCTACGACATAACCTAATGGTATGGTGCCTGGTTTGCTGCCGTATTCATCAGGTTTTAATTCGCGGTAATCAATGACTTTTCTTTCACCTTTTTTATTGTAAATACCGAATCCGTAAATGGGTTCGTGAATAAATTCTGTTGAGGGGTCAACACCTGCCTGGTGAAGCGCATTATGGCTCACCGCCCCCGAACATTGGATAGGGGCGCCCAGTTCCTGTTTTTTATCCACCAGCAAAACAGATAATCCTTTCTCTGCTGCAAAGTAGGCGGCTGTTGCGCCTGCCGGCCCCGATCCTATAATAACGATATCGTATACAGGCATTGAAGTATCGGGGGAACTACCAGGCATCTTTTAAGTAACGTTTTTTTGTATGGGTAAGATTTACTGAAGGTAGAATTTCTTTCGTTGCTATAAAATATATAATTGCAGTGAAAGTATTTACCAATAAAAAGAAATCAGGTAAATTCGCATAAAATAACCCATGGAATTAAAAGAACAATTTGAACAGGCCATAGCGGGCAGTAAACAACTTGCAGAAAAACCCTCCAACGAAACCCTGCTGCAGTTATATTCCCTCTATAAACAATCTACTGAAGGAGATGTAAATACCGAACCGCCATCGAACCCCTTTGATTTTGTCAATAAAGCCAAACATGAAGCCTGGGCATCTTTAAAAGGAAAGACCAGCGAAACTGCGATGCAGGAATACGTGGAGTTGGTGAATAAACTGAAAGGCTAAAATTCCCTTCGGGGCCGGGGTAAATAACAAGTGCCACCCTACGGCGGCACTGTCATTTCATAAAAACCAAGCCTCTTTATTGTATCAGCGTTACATTGCCTTTAAAGCTTAATGTACCACTGTTATCACAAACAATTTCTATCGTATACACGTACACGTCAGGTGTAAGTTTCTGACCCTGGTGTTTGCCATCCCAGCCGGCCGATGCATCATTGGGCATAAAATTACTTTTTTCATACATCACTTCTCCCCAACGGTTGAATATGCGCATTGTTTTAATACGGAATAAACCGGTTCCTCTCGGGTAAAAGATGTCATTGGCCCCATCGCCATTCGGTGAAAAGGTATTAGGTATAAATACATTGGCGCCGTTACACACCACAAAGACCGTGACATGATCCTTTGTTTTGCAACCACCGGGGTTTCTTACTTCTATGGTATAGTCTGTGGTCTCATTTGGTTTTACCGTTACTGACGGATAATTACTGCGCATAATGCTTGCCGTTGGTGTCCATAGAACAGTGGTCACGTCCGGCGAAATAAGCGGTACCAGTTCTACGCTTTGCCCTACATTGATGGTCTTATCCGCCCCGGCCTCTACGGTAGGGATGGGATACACTCTTACGGTTACAAAACCAGTGTCTTTAAAACATCCCCTGTCATCTGTTCCTATCACGCGGTAAATGGTTGTAGCAGCAGGGCTGGCAACTGGTGTTGCAGAACTGGTGCTCGTCAATGCAGTGGAAGGGCTCCAGGTATAAGCAAAAGCACCACTGGCAAATAACCTTACAGAACCGCCCTTGCACAGGGTGTCGCCAAGGCTGCTGCGCATTAAAAAGCGCTGTTTCACTTTTACTTCCACGGTATCCATATTACTGCAGCCCATCAGGGTGGTGCCCCGTACAATATATTTTACAAGGGAATCCGGACTGGCAACAGGACTGGCACAATTGGTGCAACTGAGGCCATTCGGCGGCGACCAGTTATAGTTATCAGCGCCACTAGCCGTTAACGTTATACCGCTGCCCCGGCATACCAGGGTATCCTGCCCGGCATTAACAGTTGGTACAGGAAAAACATCAACGGTTTTCGTTACCGTGTCTTTACACCCGGTACTGTTGATGGCGATCAGTTGGATATTGTAAGTTCCGGTACTATTATAGATCTGCGAGGGAGGGTTTTGTACATTACCCGTATTGCCATTTCCAAATGCCCAGCGCCAGTTGATGGCAGAGGTATCCGGTACATTCAATAAGCCGTTAAAGTTTACCGATAGTGGCGAACAACCGTTACCGGTACTGCTGAAATCAGCCTGTGGTGAAGCCACTATTTTCACGGGCACGGGTGCCACTGTGGTATCTTTGCAACCGGTTTGCGTGGTAACGATCAACTGGGGCAAATATGACCCCGTTACACCATAAAAATGTGTTGGGCTTTGGAGAGCGGAAATGGAACCGTCGCCGAATTTCCAGGCATAATTTGTAATGATATCGTTCCCGTGCGAAGAATCGGTAAAAGCTATAGAGCCACTGTCGCAAATAGGCAGACTGGCATAATTAAAATGCGCTACAACACCTTTTACAAAAATGGTATCGGGTCCTGTGATGGGTACCTGGCATCCTCCCGGGTCAATGAGAATCATCTTGGGTACATATGCACCCGGAATGGTATAAGCATGCGTGATCAATGAATCCGTAGTGGAAGTGATTGTACCATCATTAAAATCCCAAATAAAAGAAAGCCTGTCTTGCGTAACCGCGGTAAAATTGATGGGTAAGGGCATACAGCCATTAAGAGGACCATAGGTAAATGTACCCAGTGGCCCGCGTAGCGTAATTTGTTTTTGTATGGTATTGGTGCAGCCGCCCGGACTGGTGATCGTAAGTTTTGCAAAGTAAATACCGGGTATAGAATAAAAATGCGAGGGATTATCGCTTTGTGTTGAAGTTCCGTCCCCGAAATCCCAGTTAACCGCTGTATAATTTAGAGAAGTGTTGGTAAAGCTTATGAACAATGGCGGGCAGGTACCCACAGAATCACTCATGGTAAAACTCACCTG
>JAYWAN010000119.1:0-13006 GCA_043782405.1 Chitinophagaceae bacterium | reverse complement strand
CTAACCGCAAACCCAATCCTGGTATGGGTTTACAGGCATTAAAAGATTTTCCGGATATCAATCTGTCCAAAGCCATTATGATCGGCAATACCCTCAGTGATATGGGCTTTGGCCGCAACCTTGGTGTACAAACCGTTTTCCTTACCACTACCCGTCCTGAAGTTGATATCACTGATGATCGTATCGATGCAGTATATGATTCCCTTATCTCCTTCGCTAATGACCTAACCGTGTAGATCCGTTTTCCATGCTTCCCTAAGCTTTAGTTAAATTTTAATCCCCTGCAATAATTTTGCCTGCTTATTGTTTAAGGATTGGCTAAATTTATGCTATGAAAAAAACCAGCGGCGCCTTTTTATTTTTTCTTTTTCTTTACCAGTTGTCATTCGCCCAGCGCATCAGTGTTGGTGACAGAAAATACATGGAACAAAAAGAAGATTCCATGAAGGGCCTTGCCGTAAAGATCATCCAGGGCATTAATGATTTTGACCGCCTGAAAGCAGACAGCATTTTCACCCGCATGCTCGTGCGGTCACTCGTTATAAAAAATTCCTTCTATTACCAGTTCGATTCGCTGGAAACCATTTCACAGCTTTATGCCCCCGACAGTTCTTTCCGCATATTTACCTGGCAACTTGTTATCAATGATAATGTGATCCGCCAGCATGGTGCCATACAAATGCGCACTGCGGATGGGGCATTAAAATTATTTGGGCTGATCGATAAATCTGATGTCACGCAGAATATATCTGATACCATCGGTAATCACAAAGGGTGGATCGGGGCCGTGTATTATAAGATCATTCAAAAGAAAAGTTTCAATAAAAATTATTACACTTTATTGGGCTATGATGAGAATAATATCCGCAGCAACAGGAAAATGATTGAAGTGCTCACTTTCGATAATGACGAACCCGTTTTTGGCAGCCGCAATTTTAGTTTTGAGGATGATAAGATCTTTAAAACATCCATGAGCCGTTATGTGATGGAATATAAAAAAGAAGCAGGACCAAGACTTGCTTATGACCCCGACCAGGACATGATCATTGTAGAACACCTTGTATCAGAAACCGGCGAACCCAATAAGAAGTGGACCTATATCGGCGATGGCGATTATGAAGGATTTAAATGGATCAATGGGAAATGGGTGCACGTAGAAAAAGTATACCACTATATAACACCCCTGGGCAAAGAACCCGTACCCAACCCGATACGGGATAATGAGGGCAATATAAATGAAAGTAAATTGAAGGGCGGCGAAGAAGAAGAAGAAAAATCCAACACCGAACAAAAAGTAAAACCGAAAACGTTTATCCCGGTAAAGAAAAAAGGGAATGGGTAATCAGCCTTCGGTCAATCTGAATGGCATATCCCCGAAAAAATCACTACTGATTAATTGAAATTTAATCGTTCAATTTCAACACCGCCAAAAAAGCCTCCTGCGGCACTTCCACATTACCTATCTGCTTCATGCGCTTCTTTCCTTCTTTCTGTTTCTCTAATAGTTTACGCTTACGGCTGATATCACCACCATAACATTTTGCGGTAACGTCTTTTCGCATGGCGCTTATGTTTTCCCTCGCTACCACTTTAGCGCCGATAGCTGCCTGTATCGCAATCTGGAATTGTTGTTTAGGTAAAAGTTCTTTCAGTTTTTCACAAAGCTTGCGGCCAAAATCCTGTGCACGGCCACGGTGTATCAAAGCGCTAAGCGCATCTACTTTTTCGCCGTTCAATAAAATATCCATCTTCACAATATCACTTTCGCGGTATTCAATCGGGTGATAATCGAAGGAAGCATAGCCCCTCGTCATACTCTTGAGCTTATCATAAAAATCAAAAACTATTTCGGTAAGCGGCATATCAAAACTTAATTCAACCCTTGTTGGTGTTAAATAGTGTTGATGGGTAAGCAAACCCCTCTTGTTGATGCAAAGGTTCATGATATTCCCGATATACTCCGGCTTGCTAATGATCTGTGCCTTGATATACGGTTCATCAATATGATCGATCCTTGTAGGATCGGGCATTTCTGTAGGGTTATTGATCTTGATTACCTCATCCTTATTGGTGGTAGCAATAAAACTTACGTTAGGTACAGTAGTGATGACCGTCTGGTTAAACTCACGCTCCAATCGTTCCTGTATGATCTCCATGTGCAACATTCCCAGGAAGCCGCAACGGAATCCAAAGCCCAGTGCCTGAGATGTTTCCAGTTCAAAAGTCAGTGATGCATCATTCAATTGCAGTTTATCCATGCAATCACGCAGTTCTTCAAACGCATCGGTCTCTATAGGGAAAATGCCTGCAAACACCATCGGCTTCACATCCTCAAACCCCTTGATGCTTTCTTTACAGGGGTTAACCGTAGTCGTTATGGTATCCCCCACTTTTACTTCTTTGGCATTTTTTATCCCGGTGATGATATAGCCCACATCCCCTGCCCGCACTTCGTCTTTGGCTTCCATACCAAGTTTAAGTATACCCACTTCATCTGCGCCATATTCCAGTCCGGTATTGCTGAATTTAATCTTATCATTCTTTTTTAATGTACCATTGAATACCCGGTAATAAACAATGATACCGCGGAAACTGTTGTACACACTGTCAAATATCAGCGCCTGTAAAGGAGCAGTGATATCGCCCTTTGGTGCCGGAATGCGGTCAATGATAGCCGTTAGTATCTCTTCAATACCGATACCGCTTTTGCCGCTGGCCAATAAGATATCTTCTTTTTTGCAACCCACCAGTTCAATGATCTGGTCGGTCACTTCTTCTATCATGGCGCCATCCATATCGATCTTGTTGATGACAGGAATGATCTCGAGGTTATTATCAATGGCCAGGTACAGGTTACTGATGGTTTGCGCCTGTATGCCCTGGCTTGCATCCACGAGCAACAAAGCGCCTTCACATGCTGCAAGTGCACGACTTACTTCATAACTAAAATCCACGTGGCCGGGTGTGTCAATCAGGTTCAGCACATATTCGGTGCCCTTCCATTTATAATTGATCTGGATGGCATGGCTTTTAATGGTAATGCCTTTTTCCCTTTCCAGGTCCATATCATCCAGCACCTGGGCCTGCATGTCCCGTTCGCCAATGGTATGGGTAAATTCCAGCAAACGGTCTGCCAGCGTGCTTTTCCCGTGGTCAATATGTGCAATGATGCAAAAATTCCTGATATTTTTCATGTACGTTCTTTCCCGATATTTATCGGGATGCAAAAGTAGCTTAAAATAGTGGATTTTGAACGGGGCCATTACACTTCAGGTGTCAATTCAATTTTAAATTTTTTTACAAAAGCTATCCATGCCCGTATAGGATCCCTGCCCGAAAAAATTAAGGCTGGAAAAAAACGAAGACTGGTAATATTACTTAACTTGGTTGCATAATACACTTAAAATAATTTCACCAAAAAATAATTAAGATGAAAAATTCGACTTACCAGGCTGAGATCATCTTAAGTATGAATGAAAGGTTATTCCTTAACTGCCTTGCAGGTGTAACAGACGAAATGGCGAAACAACGCATCAGTGACCACAACAATCCCCTTAGCTGGCTTGCCACGCATACGGTATGGTCACGCTACAATATCGCCGCATTTTTAGGCAGGCCCGCTGATAATCCTTACAATGGTATGTTCGAAAATTTTAAGCCCTTTGATGATGCCATGAAATTTGACTCCATCGAAAAATTAAAAGAAGAGTGGAGTAAGGCAAGTGCATTGGTAAGAGAAGGTTTTGCCGCGGTGGCAGAAGATTACCTTGCTGCAGATTCTCCCTTTAAAAGCCCAATCGGGGATCCCACCATTGGCGGAACTATCGCATTCCTTGCCCAGCATGAGAGTTACGATATCGGGCAAATGGCATTCCTTAAAAAGTACCTCACTAAAGAAGCGATGAGCTATAGATAAAAGCAAGCCGTTACCAGCTATCAATAATTCCTCACATAATAGCGGGCTGTGCCAACGGTTTGCAAGGAAGCACCGGATTTCATACTGCCGCTGTATTTTTCGAAAGAGGAATAATAAGTGTAGTTATAACCGTCAATATTCTTAAGCTTCCCCCGGAACGCCTTATCCTCGTAGCTGTTGTAATAACCAAGACTGGTGGAGCCAAAGGATTTTAATTTCCCACGCAGGGCTTCATTATCGTACGAAGAATACCAGCTAATTGCGGTTCCTCCAATGGATTTGATATTTCCTTTGTAAGCATCGTTGTCATACGCCTGGTAATATTCGATATTATTTGCACCGAGGGTTTTTAATTTTCCTTTGAATACGTCATTCTCATACGATGCATAATAGGTAAACGTTGTTCTTCCAATACTTTTTACTTTACCACGGTAAGCCACATCAGCATCCTGGCTATAATATTCCACCCTGCCTACATAAGTGTCCAGTATTTCCTGATAGTTCTCCTGGCCTCTTGCCTGGAACCTGTCGTAGCCCCACCTGCCGATATTCCCGTCTTTGCTTACATTCACTATCACGTTCTCATCAAGCCCAAAAGCGATAGATTCGATACTGCCAGTACCCGTAATCGTTATTTTTGAAACATTTTGCGCAAAACCTGCAGCAAAGATGAATAGGGCTATGGATAATAAGGATATTTTTTTCATTTCGTTTAGTTTTATACTCCTGTTCTGATACCAAAATTAATGAGAAAAAACCGAAAAAACTGTTAAGGCGAAAAAAGGTAGTGCACTAGTTTGAAAATTATCATTCTCAGAAAAGCTGTCAGCCTGAGCTTGTCGAAGGCGGGTTATACTAAAAATAGACCGGTTTCTCCCGCCTCTAGAGGAATCAGCCTGACAACTATTCAAACTGAAGCGTACCAGCGGGTTATTGGTGCCCTATCTCAACTATTACAGACATAACGCCCCCTGTTGTATTCTTTGTTTCAAAACCTATCTTACCAGGTGTTGTTTTGATATCGTTATCGCTGATGAGTTTATCTCCAAAATATTTTTTTATGGTTTCCTGGTACGAAGAAGACGATGCTTTCAGTTTAGCCACCAGGTCTTTTATATCAATTTCAGCTTTTGAATACAGGATGATGAGGAAATCGGTGCCCTTGTTATTGCCCAGTTTAATATGATGTTCCTCGTCTGGCAAGGCAATGGTGGCATTGGAATAATTTAAAGCAGGACTGATATTGGGCTTATTGGGAAATAGCACATTCACAGTTTTTTGAAGGTCGGCACCAATGATATATACGTTCGCCGGTTTGTAATTGGATGCATAAATGCGGAATTTGTCATTACTCGTTAAGGTATTGGCCAGTTTATAATAACCGGGCTTCAGCTGCTGCACCTGGAATTCTTTTTCATTGAGGTCAGTGAGTTTTATCATGCCGCCATACTGCGCATTCTCCACCGGCGTCTTAAACTTATCAAACTTGATCAGTTCAACACCGGAGTAAACATATTTTTTAAAATCGCTATAACGCATCCAGGTAAAACCCATATTGCCCCAGCTTGTTCCCCAGCTGTTCATGATCTCGAATGCGCCGCCATATTTCAAATCATCATAACCGATAACGGTAATCGCATGCTTACCATGCATCCTGCCATTGGTTTCTGTTTTGTCTTCATAGGGTTGCCAAAGGTCTTTGGCAACATCAAATGATGCAGGGCAATAAAAAGAAACCACCACCGGGTTGCCTTCATAAATGCTTTTCTTCACCTTATATACATCTTCATTATCCAGGTCATCCAAACTAAAAGAATTAAAAACCTCCACCGCATCCTGGATCTTGTAAGGCAGTGCTTTTGAAAATATATATTCAGGAGGGTAAGAGCAATCGAGGTTAAAATCGCTGTAATGCGGAACACCTAAAGATTTCATCTTATTAAATAGATCGGATGGGTAAGATCCACCGCATTTTATATCATATGGTTTGGCCATCTGGAAAATAAACCCCGGCGAAAAAGTGTTGGCATTAATGATATCCTTCGTCTTCCAGCCATTCTTTTCTGCTTCCACAATTGTTCTTGCGCCATAAGCAGTGGACCATGCTGCGCAAGTACCATAACTGCCCTGGTTACCCGGAGTTGGGCAATAATCCTTTAAAGAAGCTGACGAGGATACCCCTTTGTAATCACTGGTGATTAAAGTTGTTTTATGTTTAAAGCGAAGTATGGCAGTATCGGGCCCGTCCGGTATACCCCTGGTATACACCGGTGGTTGCGCAAATGAAACGATACTGATCATGATAAAAGAAATAATTGCCGATAGCCGCTTCATATTTTATGGGTTAGTGTTTGAAAAATGTAAAATGCCCTCCCTCCTGCAACTGGTCTGTTTTCAACAACCCGTATTGCGGCGATTGCGCAGTAAATCCCTGCGTTAAAAAATTCTGCTTCAGGAGGAAATATAATTTCTCGGAAGTAACGCAATTGCTGCTGCCATTCAGTATCTGTAAAATGGTATTCATAAAAATACTTGAATTGGCTACCCTTGTATTGGCACCACTGGTAAGCGCCTGAAAACTCCTGCTTTGATCAGCAAGATTGCATTCTACAGTTTCGGCAGACTTAGAGCCATTTAAAATGATGGAACCGCTGAAGCAGGCATCAACCAGCAAGAGCGTGTGTTTTGCATTGATATTATTGAGGTAATCGAGCAGTTCTCCATTCGAAAAATAAGTTTCCCGTTGCTTTAACCTTGCATCAGCAGGTAACCAGAAACCGGTGCGCCCCAATGTATCTCCATGGCCCGAATACATCAAGAGGAAATTGGAGCTGGGCGAGATGAATTTAAAGTACTGCAGTTTCTGCACGATCTCTGACTTTTTTGCATTGCGCATGATGACCACATTATCATCTGCATAACCAAATTTTGAGGTAAGGATACTTTTCAGTTTTTGTGCATCGCCATAAGGGCCAAAGCCGGGGTTGGAAGGGTCGTACAATGGGTTAATGGAAGGGTCATTGTATCTTTCATTGGCGATCAGGAGTGCATAACTGCTATTGGCATTATTCACTTTGGGTTGGTAATAGATCGTTTTCTTTATTGAGCTGCCATTTTGCCCCTGGCTGGTTTCCACATAAAAATACACTTCATTCTTACCAGGCTGCAGCGACACTGGCGATTTGATGTACATATTGCAATTCTCCTCCACGGTCAGGTCTTTTGTTTGTGCTGTTACCATACTACCGTTAACGCTTACCCATTTCCCTTTCAATGACCCTTTCGATTTGATACAACCGCTTAATTCAATCACGGAACTGGCCGAAACATATTCGTTCTCCACCGGGAAATCCCATGAAATGACGGGTTGTGCATTCACTGCAAGGTTGTTCTCTATTTCTGCCAGCAATTTATTATGCATCTTGTTATCAGGGTCAACATTTATCGCGGCAAGGATATCTGTTCTTGCGCCTTCATAATCACCGGTATATTTTTTTGCTTCGGCACGGTAAGCATAATAATCCACATCATTGATGTCATTGGTTATTTTATGCAGTGCAAGGGCTTTGTCAAACCAGGTAATGGCTTCGCGGTAACGGGCAAGGCAACTGAGGATAGCACCTTTTGTATGCAGGTTATAATCGGCCTCTTTGGTACGCAATGATTCATCCACATCGGCAAGCGCACCTTCACACTGGTAGGTTAAATATTTTGCCCATGCCCTGTTGTTGTAAACAACATAATCTGCCTTGCCCAGGGTTATGGCCTGGTCGAAATATTCAATGGCTTTGTAATAATCCTTGTTGTCGAGTGCCTTGGAACCCAGGTCGGCGTAATCAGTAGCAGAAGTGCTTTTTGTTTTATTGTTGAAAATGAGGGAGGTTATCCTTTTCTTATCATTCCAATCGGCCTTGATCTTATCCGCAGGATAAAAACTCAAAGGGTTATACATTGTTTCTGCTTCTCCCCCTGATGAAAATTTCGTTGCAACAATAAACCAGTTCTCCCCGTCAAATTCAGCCGCCGAAATATTATAATGGTCATTATATTTATCCTGTATCCATTTACTGGGAAATTCCTTACTGTAATAATAAGATTGCGGCCGAACAGTATATTCTTTGGACAGCACCACGAACCAGCTGCCATTGCCGAAACAAATGTCTTCGATCGAATAGTGGTCATCATCTTTATATTTCTGATCAATATAGGCCTTGATCTCTGCCAATGAATTACGGGTGGCCCATGACTGTGTTTTTACCCTGGAGTTCATATCATCCATCATGTATACAAACCAAAGCCCATTTCCATACGTGATCTTGGATATCTCAAAACCTTTCTCCCATTTTTCATTGATCCAGTCGTTGGGGATCTTTGAATCAAATAACCACGACTGGCTGCCCATGGCCCCTTTTTTTTCACTCACCACTACATGCCAGCGATCAGGTTCATACACCAGGTCGGTAAGTATTTTTTTATCGTCAGTGTATTTTTTCTTGATATAGTCCGTCACTTCCTGCGTGGTGGCGAAGTCGTTATAGGACTGCTGGTAAGTACCCGAAGTCATTACGGCCGACCAGCTGGAAGTTTGTGCATGCGAAAAAAAACTGCCGAGAACAAAAAATAATAAAATGATAGGCTTATTCATTTTGGCGGGATGTTTATTACTGTAATATATAAATTTATTTGTTACGAAACTATACGTGGCAGCACGGATATTATTCCCTTAAACGGGAAAAGGAAGCAAATAAGTTAAAAGCATTATCTTCAAAGCCTGCAGTTTTACTTAAAGATAAAAACAGATGCGACGTCTCTTCTTTTTTTTAATTTTTTCTGCGCAATGCTTACTGGCTTTTGCCCAGCCGCTCCGCCATAATACTTATGCCATAGTGATCGGCATCTCGCAATATGCGCCCGGCAATAATATACCATCACTCCAATATGCTCACCGGGATGCCCAGGAATTTGCCAATTACCTGCAATCAAAATCGGGGGGCTCGGTACCTGCCGAAAATATCCACCTGTTGTTGAATCAAGATGCAACAGTTGCAGCCGTATTGCAGGCCATAACCTGGTTGAAGGAAACATGTGGCAAAGATGACCTGGTGTTTTTTTATTTTGCAGGACATGGAGATAAGGAATCCCAAACCATGTATAACCTTGGATTCTTACTCACCTATAACACTCCCCGGCCCAATTACGAAGGTAATGCCCTGCGTATTGAATACCTCAATGATATTGCCAATACCTTATCAGCTACAAATAAAGCCAATGTGGTCATTATCACAGATGCCTGTCATTCGGGTGACCTTGCCACGGGTTCATTCCATTGGTCGGGCCTCGTGGGTGATGCATTAAGGGCAGTGAAGGATAAAGAGATACGCATTGCATCCTGTACAACCAACCAATTATCTGCAGAGGGTAAGGACTGGGGTGGTGGAAGGGGTGCTTTCTCTTATTACCTGGTCAATGGATTAAAAGGCCTGGCCGACAGGGACCATGACGGTAAGGTAAGTAAAGAAGATATACAGCAATACCTCGATTCCTGTTTCTCACAGGACCGCATACTCGCAGAAAACAGGCTGAAACAAAACCCGGTGCTCACAGGTAAGTCGGAATTCAAACTGGCTGATGTGGATAGCGCCGCGCTTGCTGAGCTCCGGCAGGTCCGTTCCAAGTCTGCACGAACCATGATGGCTTCCCCGCCCCTGCCCATGCAGCCGCAGGAATATTTTTTTGACCTGTTAAAGCAATCCAGGGAATACCAGTTCAATACTTATTTTGACCAGCGGAGAACTAAGTCGGTGATCAAATATGAATTCTCAAAAATAAACCTGGAGAAGATCATTGACTTCAACAAACTCAGTGAATCATCAGTTGATGAGATACCGGTTGCATTTGTGCAAATGGCGGTTGACAGCGTCCGGATAATACAGCAAAGAAACCAGGATAGCACGTTCACGATTAATGAGGAAAACATCGGTTTGCTGATCAGTACACTTCGTGAGAGCAAAGATGCACGCAACCATTTCAATGATAAGCTGGTGGTGGCACTGCATAACCGGGGACAGGAGATCATCAACCTGTACCTTAAAGCTGATGAAGCAGAAATGGAAAGGCACCGTTATTACAATAGCCTGAACAATGGGTACGATGTTTACGCGAAGATGTTTGCCCTGGCATTGAAATTAACTTCTCCCGATAACGAACTGTACCGGCTCCTGCAGGTGAACCAACATTATTTTGCCGGGGTAGCAGCAAGATTGAAGATCCCTTCATTGAAGGACCCGAAAAAAACCTTTGATACGGCAATGGCTGAACAAACCCTGGCCAACAAACTGGACCCGGACGCGGCTTATATCCACAATGAACTGGGTTATCTCTACCTGCAAAAAAAAGATTTTAAGAACGCTGAACTGCATTTTTTTAAAGCCAGTCAACTCGCGGGGGATTGGGCCATGCCGCTTGTAGGACTTGCTCAATTATACCGTATGGCCAAAGCCTACAAGCAGGCGATGGTGGCTGTCGACAGCGCAATAATACTTCAGCCCAGCCTGCAGGAGAACTATGTGAATAAGGCAATGGTGGTCCGCCAGTCAGGTGATCTGTTGGGCGCCGAAGAGTTATACCGCAAAGCCATGACGATGAATTCGAGGCATTATCTTCCTTTCAAAGGTTTGGCAGAAATATTCCTGAATACTGCACAATACCAGTTGGCTGATTCCTTTTTCTTTGAATCAGCGCTGAGATTGTCGAACGGGAACTATTATTCCTATGACGAAATGAACGAGGTCAGGCATTACAAATTACCTAAGTCTAACCCCGATTCCGCATTGGTTTTTTGCGACATTGACAGCGCTGATGTGGATAAGGAAAAAATAATGGGACATTTTGCTGCCGGGATGATCGCATTCAAAGCAAATAAATTCCAGTTGGCAGAAAGACATTTGAGAGAAGTGATCACAACTGACCCGAAGAATCCCCTGGCCTTTCATTACCTGGGGGTATTGCTATTCAGGCAAAAACGCTGGCAGGAAGCCGAACTGATCTTTAAGATGGCTGCTGATCTTTATTTGGAGTCCGAAGCTTTTAATATATATATCGATTCGTTGATACGCATCCAGCCTTATAGTAAATCGAGCGCTTGTTTTTTACATCTCTTTACCGGCCATTATTACGACAGGATAGAAGATAATTATTTTTTGGGCTCTTTATATGCATCATGGAACCATTATGATGAAGCAGAAAAGCAATACAGGATCATCATCAACACCGACAAATGGCAAATTGGTGGTTATTATAAATTATGGAACATGATGGAAACTATGGGCAGGTACCATACTGCAGAAGAGATCATCAGGGAGTACATCACCTATAACAGGCCCAATGGAGAACGGGAATTGAACGCCTTTTATAATCGGATGATCAGCAATTTTCGCGGCCAGCCCGAATGGTATTACAAAGCCGGATCATTGTTGTACAGTATGGTGGCCAGGGATACTGCAGCTTTTGGTCTCGACCTTAAATATTTAGATCATGACCAGGGTGAAGAAAAATTCTTTTTCAGTGTGACCAGAAACACCAACCATTCTGAATTTTACGATGAATATTACACAGATACCTATGATCATCATCCACGACTCAAGCTGGTTAAAATATCAACCTACCTTTTGCCGGGCACAAAAGAAATGAGGACCATACCAGACCAGGTGCTTCACCCGATGACGGACGGCATTGATCAATTTAAAACAGCTGATTCAATTTTAAGATCACAGTCTGATATATATGACATGGAGATTGCGGAAGTGAATAATAAGATAGGCGACCTTTATATATGGCAGGGCCTCCCCGAAAAAGCCATTCCGTATTATCAGCAATCAATTGAAACAGATCCCCTTAATGCCAACATCAGATCTAAACTTATACAACTCTATGCCAACACCTTTCAATATGGGAAAGCGCTTGAGCAACTGGATAGCCTGGATCACCGTGGGGAAATAAATTTTCCGGAAAAACTAATGGCCGCCTGGTATTATTCCCGCTCCGGGAATTTTGAAAAAGCCGATACCCTTTTGAAAGCTGCGGAAAAGATCCATCCTTTTAAAGTAAAAGAAACGGCTTTACTCAGGAGCAAATTGTACCTGCTCTCGGGTCGTCCAAAACAGGCCATTCCGGCTTTTATGGAACAGTTTTTGCAAAACCAGGGCGATTCGGCAATAATGTATACCATCAGCCGCTTATACGCACAAACAGCTAACAGGACCGAAGCTTTACAATGGTTGCAAAAGGCGATCGATAACGGGTTTAATTTTTCAAAAGTGGTTGATGCCGATCCCGTATGGGATCCCTACCGGAGATCAGTGAAGTGGCAATTATTAAATACGGCTATTCATAATAAAGCAAGGCAATATGATTCGCAGGATACTAGCGGTACCCAGGCTATAGCGCCTGGTGAATAAGGATATCGGCCGGGTGTATCCGCAATACAAATAAGTGATGGTACAGTTTAAAAATTAATTTTGAAAAAGATGTCAGCCTGAGCTTGTCGAAGGCGGACAATTTTCAAACTGTACATTACCTACAAATAAAACGTAGTATCTTTCTGGAGAAAAATTGCTATTTTAATGAAACGCCTGTTGCCTTTTATCTTTTTAATACTAACTGTGCCCGCTCCTGCACAGCCAATCACCAATACAAATATTACCCGGTCTGCTCATGCCAATATCTATGCTGTAGTGATCGGCATTTCGCAATATGCGCCCGGCAATAACATACCTTCTCTGCAATTTGCTCACAGGGATGCCCAGGAATTTGCAAATTATTTGCAATCAAAATCGGGCGGCTCGGTACCTGCTGAAAATATCCGCCTCTTGCTGAATGCAGATGCAACAGTTGCAGCCGTATTGCAGGCCATGGCCTGGTTGAAGGAAACATGTAACAAAGATGACCTGGTGTTCTTTTATTTTGCAGGGCATGGAGATAAGGAATCCCAAACCATGTTTAACCTTGGATTCTTACTTACCTATAACACTCCCCGGCCCAATTACGAAGGTAATGCCCTGCGTATTGAATACCTCAATGATATTGCCAATA
>JAYWAN010000118.1:0-13041 GCA_043782405.1 Chitinophagaceae bacterium | reverse complement strand
GAGTTGGGTTACCAGGATATCGCTTTGAATGAAATGAAAAAATACCTGGCAGATTATCCTGGCAGCGAATACGATACCGAAGCAAAAGAGATACTGGTGAACCTGCTGGCCAATACCAGTAATTTCGCGGATGCCTTGTCGTTATACGAATCGTTCAGCGACCCAACGCCGTCTATGCAGAGAGTTTATCCGCGTATCCTCTATGGCAGGTCTGTTGAATTGATTAACGACCAGCGGCTTAACAGTGCAGATGAGCTGCTCGACAAACTATTGAAACTACCCACATCTAACATCACCGCATATGCGAATTTCTGGAAAGGGGAGATCGCCTATCGTAACAAATATTATGATTCAGCCGTCCGCTACCTGAACCTTTACCTGGAAAAAGGGGCGCCCGAACTGGGGGAAGCCAATGCAAAAGCTGCAAAATATGACCTGGGCTATAGCTGGTTGCAGAAGGAATTCTATCCCAAAGCCCTGGGTTATTTTCAGCAGGTAACCCAAACCGTTACCTCTACTTCCCCTTTCATGGACATTGATGCATATGTGCGTGCGGCAGACTGTTATTTCATGAACAAAGAGTTTGATAAGGCAAATGGCATGTACGATTACCTGCTGAACATCGCTCACATAGAAAGTGATTATGCCTGGTTTCAAAAAGCCATGATCGCCGGTATAAAAAGTCCGGCCGAAAAGATAAAGACACTGAATACCCTTACGCACCTGTATCCCAACAGCAGTATGGTAAATGATGTGAATATGGAGATCGCCAACACTTATATGGCCGATGAAAAATTCAGTGAAGCCATCCCTTACCTCAATATGGTATTGAATGCCGCAGATGCAGGTGGGTTAAAGCCAAAAACCTATTTAAAACTCGGACTATGTTATTATAATTCCAACAGGAACAAAGAGGCGCTGGATAATTACCTGCTGCTGATACAAAAATACCCGCAATCACCGGAAGCCGATGAAGCATTGGATAACATTAAAAATATTTACATCGAAGAAGGCCGCCCGAATGATTATGTGGAACTGATGCATAAGAACGGTAAGGCGATTTCAGTGAATGAAGCCGATTCACTCACTTTTGTAGCAGCGGAATTGAAATACAATGCCAATGACTGCACTGCCGCTATTGCCGGGTTCAATAATTATTTATCACAATACCCCGGTGGCGCATTTGCGCTGGAGGCCAATTACCTGCGCAGTGATTGTTATGATAAGAGTAAGGACTGGCCCAATGCCTTAACCGGTTATGCCTATGTGAACAGCAAGGGATTGAATAAATATTTTGAAAAAGCTACACTGGAAGCGGCAAGGATAAATTATTTTGAACTGAAAGATTATGCGGCTGCTAAAAAATATTTTGAATCCTTAAGGGCAGGTGCAGTTAACCAGGATAACCAGCTGGAGGCATTAAGAGGATTGGTGCGTTGTTATTACCAGCTGAAGGATTATACACAGGCCAATGACGCATCCAAAACCCTGCTTACCAAAAAAGGCATCAGTACAGATGACCGGTCGATCGCCTTGCTCGTATTGGGTAAATCGCAACAGGTGAACAATGATTGCAACACTGCTATTGCCAATTTTAAATCACTGGTGGCCATCAATAAATCGGCTTGGGGTGCAGAAGCAAGGTACGAGATTGCCAATTGTTATTTCATCATGGGCAATCTTGCCACCGCGGAAAAATCGGCAATGGCAGCCATTAAAGAAACGGGCTCTTACGATTTTTGGGTAACCCGCAGTTATATTTTGCTGGGAGATATTTTTATGCAGCAGAAAGATTATTTCAATGCAAAAGCAACTTATGAAAGTGTGGCCAAGAATTCTGTTATCCCCGAGTTGAAGAATGAAGCGCAGCAAAAACTGGATAAAGCCACAGCAGAAGAAAAAGCTACATCAAAAGTCAATTGATAATCAAAAAATAATCATTAATAATGAAGAACGCTAAAAGAAAGGAAATGTTCAGCAAAAAATATATTGTATTGCCGGTTACCCTTTGCCTGTTGTCAATGGCTTCCTTTGCGCAAAGGGACACTTCTAAAAGAACCACCATTGATATCACTTCATCGTATAAACCGGTATTGCGTAATGCAGTAAAAATAAATTTGTCTGCCGCACAATTGAATGCAGATACCAGCAGGCCCAACCTGGTGTACAATATCCCTGCACAGAATTTATTCTATACCTACCAGCCCATTCCTTTAAAACCCGTTGCATTGCAACAGGATTCCAACCTCTACCTGGGGTTAAGGAATTATCTTAAAGTCGGGTTTGGAAATTTCTCCACGCCTTATGTAAGCGGGGGCTTCAGTTTTGGCGATGGCAGGAAAAGCCTGGTAAATCTTTATGCTGATTATATCTCTTCCAAAGGAAAGATCAAATACCAGGATTATTCACAGCTGAATATAAAAGCAACGGGCAGCTACTTTATGCCTAAGAATGAATTCTATGGCAGTGCCACGATAAGCCAGAGTGATAATTACCTCTATGGGTACGACCATGCTTTGTACAATTATAAAAAAGACAGTGTCCGGCAACAGTTCCAGGATATTGCACTGCGTGCCGGTTTGCGCAATACGGTTGCGGGAGAATACGGTATCAGCTATGATCCCAGTATTACCATAAGCAGTTTCACCAATAAAGATAAATTGACCGAAAGCTCGCTGGTGCTGAATGCACCCGTTGAAAAACAATTTGGGGAGGCTTTTGCGGTGAAAGTGGAAGGAAGGGCAGACATCACTTCTTTTAACACCAAGGGGCTTACCAATAATATCAATATCAGCAACAATGTATTCCAGCTTGCACCTGCTTTGAATTTCTCTTCCCCACGATTCAGCATAAACGCAGGGATCACCCCTACCTGGGACAATGGAAAATTCGTATGGCTGCCTAACGTATATGCAGAAGCGCAGATACAGGAAAAAGTGTTGTTGTTCCAGGCTGGCTGGGTAGGCCGTTATACCAAGAATACATTCCGTAATTTATCCGCAATGAACCCTTACCTGCAAACACTTACCACGCAGAACAATACCAAAGAGATCGAATACTACGGTGGTATAAAAGCAACACTGGGCAAGCATTTCAACTTTAATGCAAAGGCGGGCTGGATAACCTATACCAATCTTCCGTTCTTTATCAATGATACGGCAACAGATAACAAGGCCTTCAAGATCAGTAATGAAAGCAAAGTGAACGACCTGCGTATACACGGCGACCTCAGTTATATCAACCAGGATAAATTTACACTTACTGCCGGCCTTACTTTCAATGGATATACCGGTATGCAAAGTAACGCCAAAGCATGGAATACCGTTCCGATGGAGTTTACCAGTTCATTGCGCTGGTGGGCATTTAAACAGGTTTTGCTGAAGGGCGATTTTTATGCTTTCGGCGGCGGTAATTACCTGGTAAAAGGCAATACTGCTAGAACCTTTAATACCGGAACCGACCTGAGCGCCGGGGTTGAGTTTAAAATAAATAAAATGTTCAGCGCCTGGCTGGATGTAAATAATATACTGAACAATAAATACGAGCGCTGGCACAATTATGAAGTGTATGGCCTGAATTTATTGGGAGGGGTGAGGATTAATTTTTAATCGCAGGCCTTACTGGTCAAATGATTTCGCTGATGGGTCAGGCTTTGCCGGCGGGTGATAACGCCGGCTTTTATATAATTCTCATTAGCTTGTTGCGTTGCAAAGCTTTAGGGCATACCTTTGCCACCAGTAGGATAATTATCGCTGCAATTCATGGAACACTTCATTGCTTCATATCTTTTTCAGCATAAAACCTGCCCCATTCCGGGGGTGGGTAGTCTTGTTTTGAGGAATTCCGCCGCCATGACCGATTTCACGAATAAAAAGATAACTGCACCAGGTGCTGTAATATATTTTGAAAAAAATGAAATGAATGCCGACCACCTGATGGCGTATATAGCAGCAAAGGCAAATTCCGGTACTTATGAAGCTGGCGCTGCCCTTGATTATTTTTGTGATGGGATAAAACATGAGATAGCAAAAAGGTCATTTGTAAAACTGGCCGGTATTGGCGACCTGCGGGTAGATGCTGCGGGCAATATCAATTTCACAGCTGAAAAATTATCCCCGGCTTTTTTACCACCTGTTACAGCCGAAAGGGTGGTGCACCCCGAAGCAGAACATCATATGTTGGTAGGCGATAAAGAAACCACCAATACACAGATGACGGAATATTTCAATGAAGAACCGGTTAAAAAAGACCGTTGGTGGATATGGGCGATAATATTGGGAACGATCGCACTGGTAGCCCTATTTTTCTACCTGAATGATGCAGATAGTTCATCAGGGTTTGGTAATGCAATAAAAATTTAAGTCATCCATGATCCATTATACAAACTGCCCTGTTTGTGCAAGCGGTAACATTCAACCGCAGTTAACCGCAAAAGATCATACTGTTTCACAAAGATCATTCCCCATATTTCATTGCAATACCTGTACGGCAAGGTTTACCCAGGATGTACCCGCTGCTGATGAGATAGGGGCTTTCTATGCTTCAGCTGATTATATTTCGCACAGTGATACTAAAAAGGGTTTTATCAACAGCCTTTATCACCTGGTAAGAAAAAGGACACTCTATTCAAAAAGAAACCTTGTTATCCATAAAACGGGTATGCCTAAGGGTGAGTTATTGGATATTGGATGTGGCACGGGTGCTTTCCTTCATACGATGTCAGCAGCTGGCTGGAATATAACCGGCCTGGAGCCTGATGCTGCTGCAAGGGCAAAGGCAAAGGAGTTATATGATATCCAGCCTCTGGAGCCATCAGCATTATTTGAACTGCGTCCTGCTTCCTATCATGCGATAACGATGTGGCATGTACTGGAACACGTGCACCAGTTGCAGGAATACGTTAAGCAATTGCAAGCACTGCTGGCCCCCGGGGGAAAATTATTTATTGCCGTACCCAATTATACTTCTTATGATGCCGCTGTTTATGGCGAAAACTGGGCAGCTTATGATGTTCCGCGCCACCTGTATCATTTTTCACCAAAAAGTATGGAGCAATTACTTGCCACTTATGATTTGAAACTCATGGGATGCAAACCCATGTGGTTTGATAGTTATTATGTAAGCCTGCTGAGCGAAAAATACAGGAATGGCAAAGGCAATATCATCAAAGCCTGCTGGAATGGTCTTGTTTCGAACGGGAAAGCGATAGGTGATAGTAAGAAGTGCAGCTCAGTGATCTATATTATTTGCAAATAAGAGAGTGAGTGTGCGGCATCAATTCAGTGACAGCTCAAACATAAGCGGCCAGCGTTTACCCGTAACGTATATCTTTTTGGCAGCGCTGTCGTATGCAATACCATTGAGTACATCCGTTCTTCCGGGTACGATCTGCGTAGGGAAATATTTTTCTGCCAGTCCGTCCAAAGTTATTTTCCCTTCCACATGTCCGCTTGAGGGGTCGATCTTTAAAATATAATCAGAGCCCCACACATTTGCCAGCAGGTAACCGTCGATGTATTCCAGTTCATTGATGTATTGTACCGGCCCGCTGTTATCTGTAACCTGTACCGTGGTCTTTATCCTGAAATCATCGGGGTTAACAAAGTAAAGGTTTGCTGTTCCGTCGCTGATGATAAGGTCGGTACCGTTATTGGTCATTCCCCATCCTTCATAGGGCCATTTCATGGTCTTTACCGGCTGATCGATATTTTTTTCATCATACACATATACAATATGATTCTTCCAGGTGAGCTGGTATATCTTCCCTTTGAAGACCTGTATGCCTTCTCCAAAAATGGATGTATCCGAATAAAAATGTTTTTTCTCCACTTTGCCCGTCTTGATATCGGTGATGCGCAGGGTAGATTCGTTTTGCATTCCTGTGCCTTCATATAGTTTGCCCTTGTACACCTGCAGCCCTTCTGTAAAAGCGCTGGTGTCATGCGGGTATTGTGCAGTGATGGTGTAGGCAATGTTTTTTGTAGCCATTGCAGCAATGCTATCGTCCACAACGGGCGTATTACCGCCACCGTTACAGGCAGAAAAAAATAATAAGCCCGTCAATGCTGCTATCAGTATGTATTGCTTCATCAGTAAAATTTTAAACCATGGCAAAATTAAGGAACTGTAGCCGCCAAGCGGCTTTTTAACTGGTAAAAGATTGTAAATTTTTGGCTAAGGCAATAAAGAGAAGAGGGGTGGAAGCGCCGGGCCGCATCTTTAACTGCCGGTTCATTCATAAAGGTCATTGATATCACTCTTTGCCAGTTCGGTGAAAAGGTTGGCTATCTTATGGATAACGGCTTTAAAATAATTTTCACCTTTTTCTTTGGTGGATGCAACGGGGTTTCCTATCCCTGTATCGGCTGTTACCTGCGACCAGCGCCTTTCTGCCCATACCCATCCTTCTGCGAAATCTTTTATTTTATTTTTTTTCTCTTTTCCGTCACCTGCTGCTGTTAAAGGAAGAACCAGTTGCGGGGCCAGGTACATGATCAAACTTGTTTCCATTTCATCGGCATGATCACCGGGATGTTCAAAGAAATCAGCTTTATTAACCGACCTGAACCAATCGCAGGTGCACAGGAACATCTTTGGAAACTTTAGCCCCAATTCCCTGAGCATCGGTTTAAAATCATTTCCACCATGGCTGTTTAAGATAAGCAGTTTATAAATTCCCTGCCGGTTAAGCACTTCAATGATATCGGACAATATTATTAATTGCGTACTCGGGTTGAGGTTGATGTCTAATTTTATATCTGCCTGTCCCGTATTCACACCAAAAGGTATCGTGGGTAGCACAATGACCTTTGCTCCTTTATCCCAGGCTAATTTTGCAGATGCTGCTGCAATATTATCCGCTTCGATGATATCCGTTGCATAGGGCAAATGATAATTATGTGCTTCGGTGGCACCCCAGGGAAGAATAGCCAGCTGGAATGTTGTGGCTGAAATATTTTTCCAGTTAGTTTCTGCTAAAAGATATGGCCTCATAATTTTATTGATGCTTTTATAGTTCCTGCAATTTATGCTGCGCAGATAAAAGGGGCAGCATATGATCTAGTATTCTATCTTATAACTTTATTGTACAGGTACGGTCTCCATTCGCTTGATATGCCAGCCATTCTTGCCCATCCATAACCATGTTGCGGTATATTCTCCTTTAACCGTCACCGTATCCTTTCCGGATATTACAACGGTTTGTCTGTAGGTTCCTTTTTGCAGTGAACTGTCTCCGTTCATCCTGACAGACCTGGTTACAGATGATTGCGATAAAACTTTCAGGTTATTAAAGGTGAGCAGAAACTTGCGGATCGCATCACGCCCATGTGCCATATTCCCCAGGTCACCATCCGGTGCATATAACAATGCAATGGAATCTGCATCCAGTTTCAGGATCAAATGATCATATTGTTTCATGGCAGCTTCAACGCCTTTTTTATTATGACTGCTGGTGCTGCAGGAAAATAATAATGCGGTTCCAAACAGGATAGCAGCATATAAAAAACGGTAATTGCGATACATCATTTGAATATTTTTTTAAAGAGAAAGGGTGGCCGCCCCGGAAAATTATTAATTGATCATCATCATTTTCTTTTTGGATGCACCAGCTTTAATTCGCTAATAATATTTTTAGCTCCCGCGTATTTATCAATGATGAAGAGCACATACCGGATATCCACCATAATGTTACGGCAGATGGTTGGATCATAATTGATATCACTCATGGTGCCTTCCCATGCCCGGTCAAAATTCAGTCCCACTAAATTACCATAAGCATCCAGTGCAGGGCTTCCCGAATTGCCACCGGTGGTATGATTGCTGGCGATAAAGCAAACAGGCTGGCGGCCATTAACACCATATTGCCCGAAATCTTTTTTATAGTAAAGGTCAATCATCTTTTGCGGTACATCAAATTCATAATCGCCCGGTTTGTACTTTTCCATTACACCATCCAGGTAGGTATAAAAATCATATTTCACGGCATCCCTTGGTTGAAATGCCTTTACGTTTCCATAAGTTACGCGGAGAGTACTGTTGGCATCGGGATAAAATATCTTCCTGGTAAACACATCCATCTGTGCCTGCATGTAGGAGCGCTGCAGGCGGTTGATGTTGGCCTGCAATTCGTTCAGTTTACCGGCAGTGTTTGTAGTATAGGTTTGTTGCATATCCATTACCAGTTGGTAACCCATATCATTTTTAATGGTTTCCACCACATCTTTTGTATTACCCGATAATAATGCCTGTACCGAACTGAACGAGGTCAACCTGGTTTGTGCATAGAGTGCGGCAGCTGTTTTCGCATAGTCATTACCGTTTTGTAGTTGAAGTTGTTTAAAGAAAGGCGAAATGTTTTTTTCGGGCTGGTCATTTACATACATCGCCATCAGCACTTCAAAGATCTTCTGGTCTACGGATGCATTGTATTCACCAAATAAGCCATCCAGTGATTTTAGCGCTTTTTCCTTTGCTGCGGTAAAACCTGCCTCGCCATTCTTTACATAAGCATTTACAAGATTGCTGAGTTGCACGGCAAATCCGAAGAGATCAATTTTCTGCGTAACCTCATTATAATAATCGCGGGCATAGGCATAGGGTTCTATATCGGTATAAGCCTTCCCAAGTTTATTCAACAGGTCAACATAAGCCATGTTCAGTTCGGGTTTTGCCAACACGATTTTTTCAAAACTTGCTTCCAGTGCTTTCTTTTTGCCAACAGCATTGCTTGCCCTTAAACCCAATACTTCGCCCTTCCATTTTTTATAAGCATTTTCTATAGTGGCATATTTTTTTGTGTATTGAATTTTTATCTGCTCATCCTTTCGCATAAACCCGTCTAAAATGTGCAAGGCTTTTTCACGAATGGCGATCTTTGCCGGATCAAGCACATTCATGATCTGTTCAACCCCTTTACTGTGCAGGTATTCGGTGGTACGGCCCGGGAAACCAAAGACCATCGTGAAATCACCTTCCTTGACGCCATCGAGTGAAATGGATAAGGAACGTTTTGGCTGATAAGGCACATTGTCCGGCGAATAGCCGTTGGGTTTATTATCCTTGCCTGCATAAATGCGGAACATGGAGAAATCACCGGTATGGCGCGGCCACATCCAGTTGTCGGTATCTTTCCCAAAATTACCAATCGAAGCAGGGGGAGCACCCACCAGGCGTATATCCCTGTACGTTTCTGTAATGAAGCCATAATACCTATTGCCTTCAAAAAAAGGGCGGATAAGAATATCCTGGTAAGTTTCTTTTTTGATACTGATTTTTAATGCTGCAATATTTTTATCGATCGTACTTTGCCGTTCCTTTTCATCCATATCCAGGGTAACGTTCTTTAATACGGCAGCACTCAGGTCATCAATGCGTATGATAAATGTAACGAACAAGCCTTCATTTTGCAATTCCTGCTCATGGTTAAATGCCCAAAAGCCATCACGGATATAATTATGCTGTACCGAAGAATGATTTTGAACCGCATCAAGGCCGCAATGATGATTGGTAAGCAAGAGCCCGTTATCAGAAATGAGTTCGGCAGTACAAAAACCGCCAAAGCTTACGATGGCATCTTTTAAACTTCCTTTACTGATATTGTAAATGTCTGCTGCATTTATTTTCATGCCCATCTTCTTCATGTCTTTTTCATTCATGGCCTGCAACAGTTGTGGCAGCCACATCCCTTCATCTGCAAAACTTTTAAGACAGATAAGCACCGGGAGCAATAGGCTGATGATAATTTTTTTCATGGTAAAAAGTTATGGAACAAATGTAAGGATTTCGCAAACCCCGGCAGCGGGTTGCAAACGCTGAAGGTGTTTGAATAAATTTCCTTATTTAGTTTGCTTAATTAATAACGCGTTGTGCTATTAACCTTTGCATTTCCTCTGGAAAACGTCTTCGACAACACTTCGGCAAGTTCAGTACAGACTGACAGCTTTCTGTCATGTTGAGCCTGTCGAAACATAGACAGGAAGAGGCTTTTGAATAAGTTGCCTTTTTTAGTAGCACAACACGTTAAATATAGTTTTTTTCGTGCAGCTTTTATTTAACCATTTATTAGCAAGGATGGCTTTATTTTTGTTACCCTGTTAAAAACAAAATAATGAAAAAAAATATCTACCTCATTTTGGTCACCTGCATAACAGTGAACACGGTAACTGCACAGGGCGTAAAAGGATTATTTGATAAAGTCACTAAAAAAGATTCTTCGGGCAAAAGTATACTCGATAAGATAACCAGGCCTGTAACACCTGCCAAAACGGTACTCAGTAATGAGGAGGTCATCAATGGATTAAGGGAGGCATTACGGGTGGGTACCGACAGCAGTTCGCAAAGGCTGGGAAAGGTGGACGGTTTTTTTGCTGATGCTGCTGTAAAAATATTAATGCCCGATCAGGCAAAAAAAGTAGAAAAGACCCTGCGTGATCTAGGCATGGGTAAATTGGTGGATAAGGCAGTACTCTCTATGAATCGTGCTGCCGAAGACGCGGCAAAAGGGGTAGGTAATATTTTTTGGAATTCAATAAAGCAAATGAGCATCAAAGACGGCCTGCAAATATTAAAGGGTGGTGATTTTGCTGCAACCGATTATTTAAAGAAGACAACAACAGCGGAACTTACCGAAAAATTCAGGCCGGTAATAGAAAATTCCCTCGCAAAAGTTGATGCCACCAAATACTGGAAAGACGTTTTCTCCACCTATAACAGGTTCTCCAAAGATCCCGTAAATACCGACCTCAACGCCTACGTCACTGAAAGGGCATTGAGCGGTTTATTTTATAATATCGGACTGGAAGAACAAAAGATACGCAAGAACCCTGCGGCCAGGGTAACCGATATATTAAAGAAGGTTTTCGGGGGAAACTGATGTAAAAAAATAACTGCTCCACTGAAAGCCTTACCAGTAAGGTTTCTTTTCTGTTTGCCCCTGCTTTGATTTATGCAGGTTGTGTTGGAAATTCCACTTTTTATTGCAGGAATAAATACTGATATTGCATGGTGTTTTTCAGAATTTTACATACCTGAACAGCATTGCAATCACCTGCATCACCCCTTCATTAAATTAAAATTGCTATGATAAAAAAGTACTTATTTTTTTTAAGTGTAGTGATATTAGGATTTTCTTTTACGGCATTTGGCCAAAATGAGCAATTTCATTTATCCAATCCGGAACTTTTAACTTGTAAGTTGATCCGTATTTCACCGCCACTTAATATGATACCACAGGACAACCCGCCTAAGGGAAGAAAAAGACCGTTGTATGGTGATGGTGAGGAAGAAGAAGGACAGATTAAATTGCATAAACCTGTTAATGCCGCCAATGCATTGCCCAAAGGGGTAGATCCTGCACTGCAGAAAGTTTATCATTACAGGGATTCCAATAGCAGGACACCTACAGGACTGGGTCTTCAATTTGCCGGTTTAGGTTATACCGGCGTTAATCCATCAGACAATAATTTAGCATCAGGTACCAACCATATCGTTCAGATGATAAATAATTCATCCAGTAGCCTGGTAAGGATATGGAACAAAACCGGTACTGTATTGGTAAATTCAATACAATTGAGTACCATAACTGGCCATGGCGGATTTGGTGACCCGATCGTTTTATACGATCAGTTAGCCGACAGGTATTTACTTGCTGAATTTGGAAGCAGCGGTAATCATATTTATATATGTGTATCACAAACGAACGATCCTACAGGTGCTTATTTTGTTTATGATTTTACGACTCCCCAATTTCCGGATTATTTTAAAATTGCTGCCTGGGGAAATTCTTATATAGTCACCAGTAATGAAAATTCTCCTGCTGTTTATGCGATGGACCGTACAAAAATGCTTGCAGGAACACCAACGTCAACGGTTCAACGCTTTACGGTTCCGTCTTATCCTACTATTACTTTCCAGGCATTAACGCCTGTTGATCTTAGCGGAACTGCACAGCCCGCAGGTTCACCGGCGCTTTTGATGCGTATGGCTGATGATGCCTGGACAACGGGTATCGTTGACCGATTAGAGATATTCAGTTTTAATATTGACTGGGTAACCCCGGCCAATACCACATTAACGGGCCCCGACCTGCTGCCTACATTACCCTTCAGTACTAACTTTTGCGGGTACACTACATTTTCCTGTAT
This sequence comes from Chitinophagaceae bacterium, assembly GCA_043782405.1. GTDB lineage: Bacteria > Bacteroidota > Bacteroidia > Chitinophagales > Chitinophagaceae > Ferruginibacter. The sequence continues at coordinate 898 of JAYWAN010000118.1, read as the reverse complement.
ACCACAGCAGGGGTCATCTACCAAACTTGACCCCTTGCGGGAAGTATTAATGAATAAATCTTATTACAGGAATTTCGGTACTTATGAATCCATTGTGTGTAATCATGTAACGGATATAGACGGAACTTCGCATGCGGGTGTACGTTGGTATGAATTAAGAAAGACGCCCCCCTCCACCAGTTGGGTGATCTACCAGCAGGGTACTTATGCACCCCCGGGAACATTACACCGCTGGATGGCCTGTATTGCGATCAATGGGAATGGTGATATTGGCCTGGGTTATAATATTGCCGGTACAACTTTTCCAACGATGGCATATACGGGAAGAAGGGCATGCGATCCATTGGGTACCATGACAGAACCCGAGACAATCGTTATCGCCGGTACATCGCCTAATGGAAGTAACCGCTGGGGCGACTATAACGGCATGACGGTAGACCCTGTTGACGGTTCATTCTGGTTCACCACAAATTATAATGCCACTACCCAGTGGGCAACCCGGGTAGCTAATTTTTCTTTGCCGGCATGCGGGTGTACGCCTGCTTCCATTAGTACACATCCTTCCAATACAATAACCTGTACAGGTAATAATGCCAGTCTTACTGTGGTGGCTGCCGGTACCGGCCCTTTATCTTACCAGTGGCAGGAAAGTGCTGCAGGTTGCGGAGGCCCATGGAATAATATTGGCAATGCGGGTGTTTATACCGGTGCCACTACGGCTACGCTTACCATAACCGGCGCCACTGCCGGCATGAATAATTACGGCTACCGTTGTATTGTTACCGGTAACTGTGCACCACTAACGGCTACGTCTAACTGCGCATTACTTACGGTGAATGCAATTACAGCTGTTTCGGGCCAGCCGGTAAACAGTACGATCTGTGCAAATGCCAATGCC
>JAYWAN010000117.1:0-13067 GCA_043782405.1 Chitinophagaceae bacterium | reverse complement strand
AAACATTTCAAGTTCCTGCGAAGCAAAGATTTCTTTTACCGTATGAAACGAGAGGTAAGAAAAGTGTTCGTGGTAGATGGTATCAAACTGGTTATTGTCTACCAGCTGCATCAGGTGGGGGAATTCCATCGTTACCACGCCCCCGTCTTTTAAGATTATTTTCATGCCCAATACAAAGTCCATGATATCGGGCACGTGTGCCAGTACGTTATTGCCCAGTAAGAGGTCGGCTTTTACTTCCCACATATTGGCAAAACGGTCGGCAAGCTCGGCGCCAAAGAATTCGATAACGGTTTTTACGCCTTTGCTTATCGCTACTTCTGCGGTATTGGCGGTTGGTTCAATCCCCATTACGGGGATACCCTTTTGTACAAAATATTGTAACAGGTAGCCATCATTACTGGCCACTTCCATCACAAGGGAATCTTCATTGTAACCGAAGCGCTGCGTCATTTTATCAACATAATCACTGGCATGCTTGAGCCAGCTGCTGCTGTAAGAAGAAAAGTAAACATAGTTACTGTTGAATATGGCATCAGATTTTTTGTATTCATCCACCTGCACCAGAAAACATTTATGGCAGGTGTATACTTTTAAGGGGTAGAATGTTTCGGGTTCGTTCAACTGTTCGCTGCTTAAAAATGAATTGGATGCCGGTGAATTCACCAGGTCAATGAACACGTGTTCCAGTTCCGTTTTACAAAATCTGCATTCCATAATTAAATTCCTTTAAAATTTTCATCCAGCAAAGGACGTTGTTTATCCCGTTCCGAAATATTACTTACGGCCAGGGGCCATTCAATTTTTATTTTAGGATCGTCATACCTTATCCCTCCTTCAACGCCCGGTGTATAAAACTGTGTATGGTGATAGACCAGTTCACAATCGTCCGAAAGGGTTTGAAACCCATGTGCAAAACCTTCGGGTATATAGATCATCTTTTTATTAGCCGCCGATATTTCGGTGCCGAACCATTGTAAAAATGTTGCAGAACCCTTCCGAAGGTCAATGATCACATCAAATGCGGCACCAGCTATACAGCGCACCAGTTTTATTTCACTGAAGGGCGGCAACTGGTAATGCATACCCCTCACCGTTCCTTTTTCATTGGTAAAAGAATGGTTCAGCTGCACCCATTCTGCATGATGGCCGATTGCACTGAATTCGTTTTTGCAATAGGTACGTGCAAACCAGCCCCGTTCATCCGGGAAAGGGTTCAACTCAATGATATAAGCGCCTTTTAATATGGTTGGGTCGAACCTCATTTATTACCGTAATCTTTTACCTGTTGCATCGTATAATCGAAAGCGTTAGTTATATCCTGTTTATACCACCCCACCGTCCATTCAATCGCTTCTGCACTTTTTAGTTTTGGTTGCCAGTTCAATAATTTATTCGCCTTTTCAACCGATAAATTCAATAAGCCCGCTTCATGCGGTTGGGTGCTGTCCGACTGGTTGACCCAATCACCACTGCCCCAGCCCGCTATTGCTGTTTGTACCAGTTCTTTCACCGTTAAATGGTCTTCGGGAAGGGGGCCAAAATTATAGGCGCCTGAATATTTAACCGCATCCCCGTCCAGCAACATCGCCAGTACAAGATAACCGCTCAATGGCTCCAGCACATGCTGCCAGGGCCTTACTGCATGGGGGTTTCTTACGCCAACGGGTAGGTGCGATTTTAATGAACGGATGATATCAGGTATGATCCTGTCCTTACTCCAGTCGCCGCCGCCGATCACATTACCCGCCCTTGCACTGGCAATGGCTTTTTGGTGAATGGAATATTTTGCAAGGGGAAAAAATGAATTGCGGAAAGAGCTGACCACGATCTCGGTGGCTGCTTTACTGGCACTGTAAGGGTCATATCCGCCCAATGTGTCGTTTTCTGTATAATAATGGCCGGTTTCTTTGTTGTCGTACACTTTATCGGTAGTAACGACGATGATGGTGCATTTCTTTTGCAATTTATTCACCGCTTCCAGCAGGTTGGCCGTTCCCACTGCATTCACTTCAAATGTTTCGGATGGGATCTCATAAGAACGCCTCACCAGGGCCTGTGCGGCGAGGTGAAAGATAAGGTCGGGTTGAAAATCATTGATGGCCGATTCCAATTTTCCCTTATCCCGGATATCAGCAATAACGCTTTCAAACTTCAGTTTGGGTGCAATGATATTGAACAGGCTTTCCGTCTCCGGCTCCAACGAATATCCCTTAACGTTAGCACCCAATGAACTCAGCCAGCAGGTGAACCAGGCTCCCTTAAAACCGGTATGCCCCGTTACAAAAATTTTTTTGCCTTTATAATATGATGCCAGCGTATCGTTTACCACGTTTTCCATTTTGCCTGGTTATTCTTCCAGAGGTCTTCCAGTTCAAGTTTATCCCTTAATGCATCCATGCATTTCCAGAAACCTTTATGGCGGTAGGCCACCAGTTCTTTATCGGCGGTAAGTTTTTCCATGGGCTCATCTTCCCACATCATATCATTCATATCTCCCTGCAGGTATTGGAATACTTCAGGTTTTAAAATAAAGAAACCTCCATTGATCCATTTGCCTTCATCCTTTGCTTTTTCACGAAAGGAAACCACTTCTCCTTCCTTGCCAAGGTCCATACCGCCAAAACGTGCATCCATCTGTATGGCCGTAACAGTAACTGCTTTTTTATGCGCTTGATGAAAACTAAGCAGGTCTTTCAGGTTCACATCGCAAACACCGTCGCCATAAGTAAGCATAAAATCCTCGTCGCCCAGGTATTGCTGCACCTGTTTTAAACGGCCAGCTGTTTTGGTATTGGGACCGGTTTCCACCAGTGTTACTTTGAAAGGTTCTGAGCTGGTGCCCAGTATCTCTGTCTTATTATTCGTAAGGTCGATCGTGATATCAGAATTGTGCAGGAAATAATTCATGAAGTATTCCTTGATCACATAACCCTTGTAGCCCAGACAAATGATAAAATCGTTGAAGCCATAATGGCTGTAGATCTTCATGATATGCCAGAGGATGGGTTTGCCCCCGATCTCCACCATGGGCTTGGGGCGAAGGTCTGTTTCCTCGCTGATCCTGGTGCCCAGCCCGCCTGCAAAAATGACTACTTTCATGAACCGTTATTTAATTTTTTCAAAAATAAAGCTATTGCTTCACGCATGGCCATATTCATCCGGAATTTAATAAATGTATGGTAATATTCGGCCAAATCAAATACCGTAAAGGGATTTTTGGCAATCACTTCATCCAACCGGTCAATCCCTTCTTTATTGGCGGCATTGAATGCTGCTTCAAATTGAGGCGTTAATGGCTTATTGCTTATCCAGGCCGCAAATACAAAAGGCAATCCCGTTAATGCCTTCCAGGCTTCACCAAGATCATAAATATGTGTGGAGACCAGCCTTTGCTGAAAAGAACGGTCTCCAATCACCAGTCCGGCTGTGGTACCGCCGATCTGTTTTTCGTAACCTTCACCCGCCATGATCAATGCCGGTGATATCTTCCAGTATTCTTTTAATAATATCTTCAATAATGCCACTGAGGTTTTGCTTTGATAATCGAGCAAGATGGTTTCAATGGCTTCTATCGCTACATCGCTGAAGAGGCAAACGCTGGCTACCGGCCCATCACAGCCGATGCAATAATCAGAGATGATATAATGCCGGGGCAGGGATGGGATAATGGCAACGGGCACCAGCCCGATGTCGATCTCATCCAAAAGCAGTTTTTCCGCCACTTTTGAAGGGTAATCATTCACCAGTTCCACTTCACCAGCCATCATCCCCTGCTCAAATCCGTATATCAGTGGCTTCGTATTCAGGTAACTCACTGCACCAACCCTTATTTTTCTGTCCAAGATGATTAAGTTAAATTTGCGTGCAAATTTACAGCAACAACATGGATTTACATCAACTTACTGCCATTTCACCTATTGACGGCCGTTACCGCAAACAACTGCAGCACCTTGCCGGATACTTCAGTGAATATGCCCTGGTGAGGTACAGGGTTTTGGTGGAAGTGGAATATTTTTTATTACTGGCCCAAAAGAAATTTTTTAAGGTTGACAATAAGACAAAACAACACTTACAAAAAATTGTAACCGATTTTTCCCTCGAAGATGCCGGCAGGATAAAACAGACTGAATCGGTTACCAACCATGATGTAAAAGCCGTTGAATATTTTTTAAAAGCCGAACTGGATAAATGTAATGCAGGCCATTTAAAAGAATGGGTGCATTTTGGCCTTACCTCGCAGGACATCAATAACACCGCCATTCCCCTGCTCTGGAAAGACAGTATTGAGCAGGAATACCTACCCGCCATCATCAACCTGCAGCACGCTATTGGCAAGATGGCGATGGCCTGGAAAGATGTTCCCATGCTGGCACGCACACATGGACAGCCTGCTTCGCCTACGCGTTTGGGTAAGGAACTGATGGTTTATGTAGAACGTATCGAGAACCAGGTGCAGTTGTTCAGTTATATACCTTTCATGGCAAAATTTGGCGGCGCCACCGGGAATTTCAATGCTCACCATGTAGCCTACCCGAAATACGACTGGGTAAAATTCGCCAATGAGTTCGTGGAAAGTAAACTGGGACTGCAACGCCAGCAATATACCACGCAGGTAGAACATTATGATACCCTTGCGGCACATTTCGACGCCGTTAAGCGCATCAATACCATCATTATTGATTTTTGCAGGGATATGTGGTCCTATATCAGCATTGATTATTTTAAACAAAGAACAAAAAAGGGTGAAGTGGGTTCATCGGCCATGCCACATAAAGTGAACCCGATCGATTTTGAAAATGCAGAAGGCAACCTGGGCATCGCCAATGCGTTGCTGGAACATCTTTCGGCCAAGCTGCCCATATCAAGGTTACAAAGAGACCTTACAGATTCCACCGTATTAAGAAATATCGGTGTTCCCATGGCGCATACTATTCTTGCCACCAGGTCGGCAGAAAAAGGTATCAGCAAACTGGTATTGAATGAAAACAAACTAAAAGCCGACCTTGAAAATAACTGGGCCGTTGTAGCAGAAGCCATTCAAACCATTTTACGCCGTGAAAATTACCCGCAGCCTTATGAAGCATTAAAGGAATTAACGAGAGGAAAGGCGGCCATCGATAAAAAAGCCATTCATCATTTCATCAGCAAATTAAAAGTGAGCGCTGCGATAAAAAAAGAGTTGAAAGCCATTACACCGCATAATTATACAGGGATGTAAATCAATAGCTATGTTTACCGCCAACCGCATTTATACATTACCTGCTATGAAAAAGGCCCTCTTCATTTGCCTGTTGTTGGTTAACGCTGCGGGTTTTGCCCAGGTTAATTTAAAAGAAGGCCTGGTGGCTTATTATCCTTTTTCGGGCAATGCTGTTGACGAGAGCGGTAATAATAATGATCCCGTTTTTAATAATGCCACTTTAACGGCCGACCGGTTTGGGAACCCCAACAGCGCTTATCATTTTAACGGCATCAATAGTTATATGAAGATACCCAACCGGCCGGGCATCAATATGAGCAACCAGGTAACACTTTCCGCTTGGGTAAGGCCAACCGGTTTTTATTATGGTGTTTGCCATGCCAGCTGCATTTTATCAAAGGGGCTTGGGAATTATATGCCCGGCGATTATGCGTTGAGGTTTGACGATGCCTTATACTCAAAAGGTAACGGTTGCGCAGACACGATATGCGATACCGTTCACCAGAATTTCAGGGGCACAGGAACAACGATGGAGCCTTATACCCCTTTCATCAATAAAGACAAATGGTATTCGGTAACTTATACCAATGACGGCACCACGGCCAAATTATATGTGGATTGCAAGCTGGCCTATTCCATAAAATTCCCCGAAACCTTTACCAATAACCTCGACCTCTATTTTGGCAGGGTCAATGATGAGTTCTTTCCCTTTTGGTTCAATGGCGATCTTGATGAAGTAAGGATCTACAGCAAAGCCCTCGACAGTGCAGCCATCTTTGCCCTTTGCAATACAAAACCACCTATGGTAAAGCCTGTTGAGGCGGTGAAACCAGTTGTACTGGAAGAAAGGAAGAAAGAACTGGTAAGACAGATCACCGTTGATCACGATTCGGTAACTGTTACCTTGTATGACAATGGGGTGGTTGATGGTGATAGTGTAACACTTATTTACAACAAAGCTATAATTACCCAACACCTGCGGCTAACCGAAAAACCGGTAACATTTACCATAAAGATCGATGCTGCGGGTAAAAACGAACTCCAGATGTATGCCGAGAACATGGGCAGTATACCACCGAACACTGCATTAATGGTAATCTATGACGGGAATAAGCGATATGAAGTCACCATACGGAGCACGGAGAAAACGAATGGGGCGGTATCGTTTAAGTTGAAGGAATGAGGATCACTACCACTACTGAAACTTGTCCATGCCCATTAACTACTTATGTATCTCACTCGTAAAATGAAACTCAATCCCGGGGTTATTCTGTCGTTCGGTATTTAAGAACCATTCGCTATTGGCCAGGTAAACAATATGACCATCTTTATCTGCGGCGATATTGGCCTGTTTAAAACGGGTAAAGTCTTCCAGTTTTTTTGGGTCTTCACTGGTGAGCCAGCAGGCTTTGTAAAATGGCAGGTTATTCATCTGCACCGAAGCGCCGTATTCCTGTAAGAGACGGTATTGGATCACTTCAAACTGTAACTCTCCTACGCAACCGATTATTTTCTTATTGCCGCCAAACTGGGTGAACAATTGTGCCACACCCTCATCCGTTAGTTGTAATAAACCTTTCTCTAACTGCTTGGTCTTCATCGGATCTTTGTTCACCACTTCTTTAAATATTTCAGGAGAGAAACTGGGTATGCCCGTGAAATAAAAATCTTCCCCTTCTGTCATTGTATCACCGATCTTAAAATTACCGGTATCAAATAAACCCACCACGTCACCGGGGTAGGCATCATCGATCACTTCTTTTTGCCGGGCTAAAAAGCTATAAGGGTTGCTAAACCTGAAGTCACGGTCCATACGCACATGGTGGTAATAGGTATTGCGTTCGAACCTGCCGCTGCATACACGTAAAAAAGCGATCCTGTCACGGTGTTTGGGATCAAGGTTGGCGTGTATCTTAAAAATAAAGCCGCTGAATTTATCTTCTTCCGGTCGTATATCCCTTACCGTGGTATGCCTTGGCCTTGGCGTAGGTGCAATACGGATAAACGTATCCAGCATTTCTTTTACCCCAAAATTATTTACCGCACTGCCAAAAAATACCGGGGCTGTTTTTCCGCTTAAATAATCTGCTTCATTAAGTTGCCCGTATACACCATCTACCAGTTCCACATCTTCCCTTAAAACAGTTGCGTCCTTCTCTCCGATCCTGGCATCCAATATCGCATCATTGAGGTCTTTGATCTCCACTACGTCTTCGTCATTGGCTTTGGTACCTGCTGCAAAAAGTACCAGGCTTTTTTTAGAAAGGTCGTACACACCTTTAAAATCCTTACCGCTGTTGATGGGTATGGTCATGGGGTGCAATTGTATCTTCAGTTCATTTTCTATTTCTTCAAGCAGGTCGAACCGGTTCTTTCCGTCGCGGTCCATTTTATTGATGAATACGATCACCGGTGTATTGCGCATGGCAATCACTTCCATCAACCGCCTCGTTTGTGCTTCCACCCCGTTCACGCTGTCTATTACCAGTACTACACTATCCACTGCCGTTAGTGTACGGTAGGTATCTTCTGCAAAATCCTTGTGGCCAGGCGTATCCAGCAGGTTAATGAGGTGGCCATCGTATTCGAAGGTCATAACGCTGGTGGCTACACTAATACCACGCTGCCTTTCTATCTCCATAAAATCACTGGTGGCATGCTTCTTTATCTTATTGCTCTTTACAGCGCCTGCCGTTTGGATGGCGCCGCCAAACAGGAGGAATTTCTCGGTCAATGTTGTTTTGCCCGCATCCGGGTGAGAGATGATGGCGAATGTTTTGCGTTTATTGATCTCGTTGATGTACTTCATGTAGTTAGGCTATTAGTAGCTCCGGACCAACAGGTGATGGTAATTTACTTTTCAATTATTAAGTTACCGGTCCTGTAAACTACCCACTGTTTTCCGGGCGCAAAGGTAAGTCATCAAATCTTTCCTCCATTTTACCAACACAATTAATTTGCTTAGTGTAATTTTGTGCCATGCGCAAATCGTTTTACATCATCCGCAACTCCTTAAAACTCACGTTCCAGGAACTGAAGGTGAATAAGCTGCGTACAGCGCTAAGCCTTACCGGTGTTGCATTTGGCATATTCTGTATCATTGGGGTACTGGCAACAGTAAACAGCCTGGAGCTCAATATACAGAATGAAGTGAACAGCCTGGGCAGCAATACCATCTATATTGATAAATGGGATTACAGCGGCGGGCCCGACCAGCCCATCTGGAAATTTCGTGCAAGGCCATCGATGAAGTATGAAGAAGCGGATATGATCAGGCAACGGTCGCAGTTACTCGATGATATTTCCTTTTTGATGCAAACGGGCGGGAATATCTCTTATAAAGATGATGTGATACAAAATGCGATGGTTTATGGCATTACCCCATCTCAGATGACCATACAGCCCATAAAATTTGAAACGGGCCGTTATATTTCTGCCCCTGAATTTAATTCGGGTGCCCATACCTGTTTAATTGGTTTTTCCAATGCCGAGAATTTATTCGGCAACAGCGAAAGGGCTTTGGGAAAAGAAATAGAGATACGCGGCAAAAAAGCCACCATCATCGGTGTGATAAAAAAAGAGGGAAAGAATTTTATCGGCTGGGATTATGATAACTGCGTGATGATGCCCTATAAATTCTGCAAAGAGATATTTGATGAAAGATCTTCCAATCCCATACTGATTGCAAAAGGAAAGGACGGCGTTACCCCATCAGCATTAAGTAATGAATTGAAAGGGATCATGCGGCAGGTGAGGCGCCTGAGCCCGTTGCAGGAAGATAATTTTTCATTGAACAGTGTAGAAGCTTTCAGTAAGGCGATAACAGGTTTTTTTACTACGGTGAATATTGTTGGCGGCATTATCGGTATGATCAGCCTTATAGTAGGTTTATTCGGCATTGCCAATATCATGTTTGTAACGGTAAAGGAAAGAACAGCAGTGATCGGTTTAAAAAAGGCTGTTGGTGCAAAAAAAAGCAGCATCCTTTTGGAGTTTTTGATGGAAGCCACGCTGCTTTGCCTTATCGGCGGTGCATTTGGTTTATTCTTTGTGTACATCCTTACCAAAATATTATCAGGCCCTTTGAATTTCCCGGTATATATCTCGGTGCCCATGCTTTTTATAACCATATTGGTTTGCCTGGTAGTTGGCATACTCTCCGGTATCTTCCCGGCTTCAAGAGCGGCGAAACTGGATCCTGTGGTGGCCATCCGTTCCAAATAATTTTGAGTTAGTTTTGCCTATCATAACAATATTAGCCATAGAATCTTCCTGCGATGAAACATCTGCTGCGGTATGCCGCGATGGAAAAATATTATCCAACATTATCGCCAACCAAACCGTTCACGAAAAATACGGCGGCGTGGTACCCGAACTCGCCAGCCGTGCCCATTTACAAAATATTGTACCGGTAATAGACACTGCATTACAAACTTCGGGCCTCCTGCTTTCAGCTATAGATGCCATTGCCTTTACGCAGGCCCCGGGCCTCATCGGCTCCTTACTGGTGGGTACACAGTTTGCCAAATCACTTTCCTTTGCGCTAAACAAGCCATTGATCGCTGTTCATCACATGCAGGCACATGTACTGGCTAATTTGATCGGGGATAATAAGCCTGCTTTCCCATTCCTGTGCTTAACTGTCAGTGGCGGACATACGCAGATCGTAGTGTGTGAATCACCAACGCGGTTGAAAGTAATTGGCGAAACCATCGATGATGCTGCCGGTGAAGCATTCGACAAGACAGCAAAATTACTGGGGCTTCCCTACCCCGGCGGGCCATTGATCGATAAATATGCAGTAACGGGAAATAATAAACGCTTTAAATTTCCGGAACCCCAGGTACCCGCACTCAATTTCAGTTTCAGTGGTTTAAAGACTTCCATCCTTTATTTTTTAAAGAATGCCGGCGAAAGCAATGTGTATAAGGATGAAACCTTAGTGGATGCAATGACCCGGAAAAAATTCATTGACGATAATCTCCATGATATCTGCGCATCGGTGCAGGAGAGGATCATTAGCATTTTACTGAACAAATTAAAAAAAGCGGCGGCTGAAACAGGTATTACCAATATTTGTTTGGCCGGTGGCGTAAGCGCCAACAGTGGTTTAAGAAAAGCATTCACTGCTTTGGGTAAAGAGTTGCATTGGAAAACATTTATCCCTGCGTTTGAATACTGTACCGATAATGCGGCGATGATAGCGATAACAGGGTATCATAAATACCTGGAAAAGGATTTTGTTGATCTTAATATCAGTCCTGCTCCGAGGGCCGACTGGGAAACCACCAGCGAGACGAGTTTAGGGGGGTCTCCTTAAATTGAATCTGATCATTGAAAATATAAACACGTAAGGGACCACACGATTTGAAATACCGGGGTCTCACGCTTGTTCTCTTACCGGTTATCATAATCACTCTGTGAAGACCACCGGCGAGACAAAGCTTGTAGCCAGTATCTTACAATTCATCTATGCCTAATAGTTATTTCCAATTCAAACAATTCACCGTATACCAGGAAAACTGTGCGATGAAGGTTTGTACAGATGCCTGCCTGTTTGGTGCCACCATTGCCAATTGCGCATTGCCTATTGTTCATTGCCTGGATATTGGCACCGGCACCGGCCTCCTCAGCCTGATGCTGGCACAGGAAACCGATGCACAAATTGATGCGGTGGAAATTGATGCTGCAGCTTTTCAACAGGCCAAAGAAAATTTTAATGCTTCGCCATGGGCTTCCAGGTTAAATGTATTTAATACCGATATCATAAATTATACCCCGGATAAAAAATATGATTGCATCATTTCCAATCCGCCGTTTTTTGAAGATAGCCTGAAGCCGGCCAATGAAGGGAAAAATATGGCCAAACATGATACGGCTTTAACGCTTATACAATTGTTAACCGCCATCGGCGCCCACCTGGCTGCAAGCGGTTTTTTTGCCGTACTCCTGCCCTTTCACCGCGTTGATCTTTTTGAAAAAGAGAGTCTAGCACAAGGCTATCACTTGATACGGAAAGTATTGGTAAAGCATACGGTCACCCATCCTTATTTCAGGGGGATACTTATTTTTTCGAAAAATAATGCGGTGCCTGAAATAACTGAGCTCGTCATCAAAGATGTAAACGGCGTTTATACGGCAGCGTTTGCACAGCTATTGGGGGGCTATTACCTTAACGTATAGTGCTAGTCTCCGTAAGGTCTCCTGCTTGTTCTGTCGCCGGTTATCATGATGAGTATGTGAAGACCACAGGCGAGAGAGGCTTTTGCAGATTCATCATGGTCTATTGCCCCGCATAACCCTTCAAATAATCATAAAGCGGGGTAAGCTTACCTTCCTTTACAATCGTTGCCCTTTTAATAACTGCAGATCCTTGCAACAAATCGGCCAGTACAAATTTTATCAGCTGCTCCCCAAAATACCTTGATGCATCACGGGGCAGTTCATTGGGTAGATTACCAACGGCCATAATATCGACCGAGTGGGGTAAATAAGGATCAGTTTTTAATAAACTGCTTCTGTCAACACCATAAACAGGCTGTTCAATATTGCCATCACCAAGATTTACGGGAATAGAGCCATGAAAATCATCCGTGATATCTGCAATGGTCTTTATCCTGAAATCAGCTGCTTTAAAATCTTCCGCAGAAAAAAGTGGTTGAATATTCTTGTCCCAGTACACGCCGTTAATAAGGATATCCGTCTGCCGGGTATAAGGGATGAAATTACACTTATACAGTTCGGGCTGCAGGTGAAAATTATCGCGGTTATAAGTACCGTCGTCTTTGCGGGCAAAAAGATCGCGGCCTTTTAATTCAACATAAACCGGGTATTCAAATTGTTTGTGCAGGTAATCGAAGGGTTCCACTTCGTGTACACCCATCAGGTTCATCACTTCCACGATACCATGTGCTACACGCCCGCTGCCGGTTACAGCAATTTTTATCTTTGGCAGTTTCAATCCAAAATAAGTATGGATAAGGTTACGGTAATCTTTTTGTGCATATACCCTGTTCAAATGAAATTCGCCGGTCCTTTGCCCGTATGCCATCATGCCGTTATGTGCACCTACGATGCCGGCAAAAAAACCAAAACCAAGGATACGTTGCCCGTCTTCGTGGGTAAGGCATTCATAATCGATGAGTGTGATCTTTTTACTGATTACCGATTGCAATAATTTTTGATTGGAAGGCTGTTCCTTTTTTGTATGCGAAAAGAAAAGATAGGTCTTGCCTGCGATGAGTTGTTCAACGGGCACTTCTTTGATGCCCATGAGGATATCACAATCTGACACATCATCTTTTATTTCAATGCCCGCCACCTGGTATTCCCTGTCGGTATAGCAACGGCTGTTGGATTGCTGCACTACAATACGGATATCATTAAAATTCCTGTGCAGGAACCTGCATTGCGCAGGCGTAAGCGCCACCCTGTTGTCGTGCGGGGTTTTCCCTTCACGGATTAAACCTATAGTGAGCATCGTAATAGTTTATTGATACATAAGAAGTCAAAAGTTAAAAGTCAAAACCAAAAAGCTAAAAGTCAAAACCAAAAGTTAAAGCGCCTTAAGTTAAACGTTCCCGGGTTTTGGGTTTTCACTTTTTACTTTTGACTTTAACCAGCAAGTTAATTAATTTGGAATTTGAAATCACAATCGGGAAATTTGCATATGAACTATTTTGAACTCTTTAGTATTCCAGTTAGCCTGAAGATAGACAAAAGCATCCTGGCCCTTAAATATTTCGAACTGCAGAAAAAATATCATCCCGATTTTTTTACACAAGCTACCGAAGCAGAGCAGGCAGAAGCGCTGGAACGCTCATCACAAGTGAACCGGGCACTTAAAATATTTAAAAATGAAGAT
>JAYWAN010000116.1:0-4945 GCA_043782405.1 Chitinophagaceae bacterium | reverse complement strand
TATATGCTGCCTATACCACTTTTGCACAGCAGCTTAAAAAGTTCAATTACCAACTGGGATTAAGGGTGGAAAGCTCTGATTATAAGGGCAACCTCATCAGCAAGAACCAGCAATTCAGCACATCATACCCTTTCAGTCTTTTTCCAAGTGCATTTGCCACTTATAAGCTAAGCGATAAAGAAGACCTCCAGCTCAATTATTCAAGAAAGATAAACAGGCCCAACTTTTTTCAGCTGATCCCTTTCATTGATTATTCTGATTCCTTGAATCTTTCGGTGGGTAACCCCAAACTTGTTCCGGAATTCACCAACCTAGTTGAGTTATCCTATTCCAACCAGTATAAGGCAGGTAATACGTTTTTAGCTACTGCGTATATGCGCAATACTACCAACCTCATCACCCGTTTCCAATATAAAGATGCCAATCCCAACCCGGCTAAAACAGATAGTGTTATCATCAGCACTTATGCTAATGCTAACAGGAGTTATACATTCGGACTGGAGTTAACCGGGAAAAATAAAGTATCGAGCTGGTGGGACCTTACTACCAACCTCAACCTTTTTAATTCAACCATTAAAGCAGGTAACCTTTCGGGTGGTGTTAACAGTTCATTGTTCAGCTGGTTTGCCAAGATCAATAATAACTTTAAACTGCCTAAGAATTACTCCATACAGTTATCGGGCGATTATACAGCTAAAACACTCGTTGCACCAGGTAATGGCGGTAACCGCGGGGGTATGGGCGGAATGTTTGGCGGCGGTTCACAGCCAAGTTCACAGGGATATATAAAGCCGGTGTACGGAGCCGATTTTGCGATCAAAAAAGAATTCCTAAAAAATAATGCAGCATCTCTCACCCTGCAGGTAAGTGATATATTCCGCACAAAGGTTTATGCAACCCATGCCGAATCACAATACTTCATACAGGATAATGAGCGCCGCAGGGATCCGCAAATGGTTCGCCTGAATTTTAACTGGCGTTTTGGAAAAATTGATGTGTCTTTATTCAAGCGCAAGAACCTGAAAGGTGAAATGGAAAACATGCAGAATGCACAGCAGGGAATGGGACAATAACTGATTTACCAATTATATTTCATACCAGCAGCACAAAATATTGTGCTGCTTTTTTATTTGATTTGATAATTAGCCTTAATTTGCCCCGTAAATAATTGCTGATGAAGAAGGTTAATTTTAAAAAGCTGTTGCCGCATGCAATCGCGATTGCTTTGTTTGCCCTGGTTGCCGTGATATATTGCAAACCGGCTTTACAGGGAAAAGTATTGAGCCAGCATGATGTGCTGGGCTGGAAGGGCATGGCCCAGCAGTCATTTGAAGTGAAAGAAAAGACCGGTTACTTACCACTTTGGACAAACAGCATGTTTGGCGGTATGCCTGCTTATCAGATCGCTTTTGAAGCAAAAACAAATATCGGTGCCGGTATAGCTTTTTTACCAAAGGTATTATCACTGGGACTTAACGAGCCCGCCAGTTTTTTCTTTTTAGCCTGCCTGTGTTTTTATATTTTATGCATCGTTGCAGGCGCCAATCCCTGGGTGGCAATACTCGGTGCCATATCTTATGCGTATTCTACTTACGATCCCGTTATCATCATTGCCGGCCACAATACAAAAATGGCATCACTGGCTTTTGCCCCAATGATCATTGCCGGGCTTATGCTTTTATACCAGCAAAAATATTTACTGGGATTTGTGGTTACCGCTTTGTTTTCTTCGATATTGATCAGCCAGAATCACCTGCAGATCGTCTATTATACCCTGTTAGTAGCGGGGATAATGGCTATCACAAATATCATCAAATCTTTTAAAACAAAAGAGATCGTACCCAGCCTGAAAGCATCGGTATTAGGATTAGTAGCAGGACTGATAGGACTCGCAACCTGCGCAGTAAGTATCCTGCCAACTTATGAATACGCCAAACAGACCATGCGTGGAGGCATATCTCAACTTACATTGGGTAAAGATTCATTGAACAAAACAAAAGGAGGATTGGATAAGGATTATGCACTTCGCTGGAGTTTTGATAAGATGGAGACATTTACAGTGATGGTACCAGGTTTATATGGTGGAAGCAATGGAGGCAATGAACACAGCAGTTCTTCAAAAATGGTGGAGAAGATGGGAGAGATCGGCATACCCGAAGAAAATGCACTTGGAGCAGTAAACGGATATTCGTATTGGGGTGGTATGTCAAGCCTTAGTGAAACCACATCAGGGCCTGCGTATTTAGGCGCAGTAATCTGTTTCTTATTCATCTTCGGTTTGTTCTATGTGAAGAGCTGGCATAAATGGTGGATCGTTGCAGCAAGTATATTAGGGATATTGCTTGCATGGGGAAGCAGCCTTAAAGGTTTCAATTATTTCATGCTGGATTATATGCCTTACCTCAACAAATTCAGGGCACCAAGCATGGCCATGGTAATACCGCAGTTATGTTTCCCGCTTTTGGCCGTATTAGCAGTGAGTAAATTAACTGACCAGGAAACAGATTGGACAGCTGCATTTAAAAAATTAAAGCTTGCTGTTATTGCAACAAGTGCAGTCATGCTCATACTAGCCGGATTTTATTTTACGGCAGATTTTACCGGTAAAGGTGATGCCGATATAAAAGATAATTTTAAACAAAGTTTTTTACAACAGGTTCCACCGGGACAGCAACCAAGTCCGCAATTGGAACAGCAGGCAGATGAAACCAGTAAAACTTTAATGAAAGCCCTTCGTGAAGACCGTAAAGGATTAATGGGCGGCGACCTGCTGCGTACATTATTACTCGTTACACTGGCTGTTGTATTAGTTGGCTTGTTCGTTAAGAAAAAAATAAATGCACTGGTGCTTAGTATAGGGCTGGTGGTACTCTCGGGATTTGACCTTATCGGCATCGACAACAGGTACCTGAACTATGATAAATACGGCGAAGCAGAAGAAGCAGAAAATTCTTTACTGCCCAGCGCTGCCGATGCACAGATCCTGAAAGACCCTGACCATGCTAATTTCAGGGTGTTCAACCAAACTTCCAGTTATACCAATGAATCAGTAACATCATATCATCATAATTCAATTGGTGGCTACAGCCCGGCTAAACTTGGCCTTTACCAGGACATCATTGAACACCAGATCAACAAGGGAAATATGAGTGTGCTGAATATGCTGAATACAAAATATTTTATCGTGCCCGACCGTACCGGCAGACAGGCAATGGCACAAATGAACCCGGGGGCTTATGGTAATTGCTGGCTGGTGAAAGGAATAAAATTTGTACACAGTCCAAATGAAGAAATGCTGGCGCTGGACAGTACCAATTTAAGGGACACTGCAGTTGTTGCTGATGCTTTTAAAAGCGTTATCAAAGAACAGCCGCAATATGATTCGGCAGCATTCATTAAACTTGGTATAAGGGAAAACGATAAGATCACTTATGATTTTTCGTCCGTCACACCACAGTTTGCAGTATTGAGTGAGGTATATTATAATGCGGGATGGGATGCATTTATTGATGGACAAAAAGCAGATTATGCCAAAGTGAATTATGTATTGCGTGGGCTCTATGTGCCTGCGGGCAAACACCGTATTGAATTCAGGTTTGAACCCACTTCATTCAGTACCGGCAGAACCATCACCATCTGGAGCACTATCTTAATTTATCTGTTGGTTATTGCATCTATAGTATTGTATTTTAGAAAGAAAAAATAAATTTATTACAATCCTTCCGGAGAGGCTGCCTCAAAAACAAACAAATCTGTCACATTGAGTTTATCGAAATGTTTACAGATTTGTTTGTTACCGATTGACGTATTTCGACAAGCTCAATATGACAATCGGTGAGACTTTTGAGACAGCCTCTATATTTAACCATGGTAAACGTACTAACCATCGTATCGTATAATTTTCTGCCACCAAAAATGGGCGGACAAAAAGGTATTGCCCTGTTTTATCAATTCCTCGCTCCGCAGGTAACCCTTACCTGCGTAACAACAAAAAGCAATGATGCTGTTGGCGTAAAGGAATATGAAGTGCTGAATGTTTTAAGCGACAGTAAATTCCGTTATGCGAACCCGTATTATTTTTTTAAGCTGAAGACCATCATCAGGCAAAAAAAAATCACCCACCTTATCATTGAACACCCCTATTATGGCTGGCTGGGCATATTGTTGAAATGGTTTTGTAAAGTGAAGCTGGTGGTACATTCACACAATATAGAAGCGCTGCGTTTCAAAAGCATGGGCAAATGGTGGTGGGGCATGTTATGGCACTATGAAAAATTAACGCACCGCAAAGCTGCACTCAGTTTTTTTATTCATGATGATGACCGGGATTTCGGCATTAAGAAATTTAAACTCGACCCCGGTAAATGTTTTACCATCACTTATGGTTTTGAACTCACCAATGCACCAACGGCCGAAGAAAGGAAATCATCAAGGCATTTCATCTGCAATAAATATGGGATCAATGCAGCAGAAAAGTTATTGCTCTTTAATGGTACGCTCGATTATAAACCCAACCAGGATGCACTGGATAACATACTTGAAAAAATAAATCCACTGCTCCAGGCCAAAGAGGGTTTTGATTATAAGATCATAATATGTGGCAATAAATTACCCGCAGCTTATGCTAATTTGAATGACTATACAGCAAAAAACATCATCTATGCGGGTTTCGTAGATGATATCACCGTCTTTTTTAAAGGCGCCGATATTTTTATTAACCCCGTTACAGATGGCGGCGGCATCAAAACAAAACTGGTAGAAGCCCTGGGTTATGATTGCACGGTGATCAGTACAAAAAGCGGTGCCATCGGTATCCCTGCAGCAATTACCGGTAATAAAATGAAAGTCATTGCAGATACGGATTGGGAAGAATTTGCCAACCAGGTAATACTGGCAGACACCGTAGCAGGGATACCTCCTGCATTCTTTGACCATTTTTATTGGG
>JAYWAN010000115.1:0-34061 GCA_043782405.1 Chitinophagaceae bacterium | reverse complement strand
TGCCTTCCAATGCAGCCTGGCGTATCGGCAAACCATTTTCCAGTTTCCTGAAAATATTCTCTGTTACCACGATCCCGTCATCCACTACAAGGCCTGTTGCCAGTACGATAGCAAGGAGGGTTAATACATTGATCGTAAAACCGCAGAGGTACATGATAAAGAAGGCGCCGATCAGTGATACGGGGATATCGATCAGGGGGCGTATGGCAATTATCCAGTCACGGAAAAAAAGATAAATGATCAGCACCACCAGCAGAATGGCAATAATGAGGGTTTCTTTTACTTCGGAAATGGATCTTTTGATGAATTTCGTTTGATCGAGGGCGATATCTAATTTAATATCGCTGGGGACTTCCTTTTTAATTTGTTCAAAGCGTTTATAAAATTCATCAGAAATAGCTACATAATTGGAACCGGGTTGCGGCACTATGGCCAGGCCTATCATAGGTACGCCCCTTTCTTTTAAAACGGTTTCCTCATTTTCGGGGCCGAGTACGGCTTCACCAATATCTTTAAGCCGGATATCACTGCCATTAATATTTTTAATGATGACATTATTAAATTCTTCTTCTGTATTGATCTTACCAAAGGTCCTTACCGAAAGGTCTGTTGCATCACCTGCAATTTTTCCGGAAGGCAATTCTACATTCTGTGTTTGCAAAGCCTGTTGCACATCGGTGGTGGTTAATCCATAAGCACTGAGCTTCGCCGAATTGAACCAGATGCGCATGGCATATTTTTTTTCACCCCATATCTGTATGCCACTTACACCCGGAATGGTTTGCAATCTTTCGAGTAAATTATTATTGGCATATTCCGTTACCTGCAGCTGGTTCTTTGTATTGCTCTGCACCGTCATGGAAATGATGGGGTCGCTGCTGGCATCTGCTTTGGTTACCACGGGTGGCGCATCAAGGTCGGACGGCAGTGAACGCACTGCCTGCGACACTTTATCACGGACATCATTAGCCGCAGATTCAAGGTCGTTGCCCAATTCAAATTCCACATTGATGCTACTGTTACCCTGGCTGCTGCTGCTGGTAATATTTTTTACACCGGCGATACCGTTAATAGCCTGTTCCAACGGTTCGGTAATTTGCGATTCGATGATATCTGCATTGGCACCAGGGTAAGAGGTACGCACGGAAATATTCGGGGGATCAATGGCAGGGTAATCACGTACGCCCAAAAATTTAAACCCTATCACACCAAATAAAATGATGATGATACTGAGTACTATGGCTAGTACAGGGCGGCGTAAACTTAATTCTGATATATTCATAAAACCTCAACTAACCCAGGGGTCATGGGATATTTAGTTTTTTGTTATTTTTCCTAACTGCACTTTTGCACCGGGTTTAGTGGTCAACAGGCCCGTTATTAATACGGTATCACCGGCTTTCAGTCCACTGGTGATCTCGATCATAGCAGAATCCCTGGTGCCTGTTGTAACGGTTTCCATAGAAGCCATACCATTTCTTACTGCGATAATTTTTTTATTTCTTGCCTGTGGAATGATAGCTTGTGTTGGGATCATCAATGCCGCATCATTTTGGCCAAGCGGTATCTGTACTTTTGCAAAAGAACCGGCTATCAACTGTGCATCGGGTTTTTCTACCACTGCCTTTACTTTAAGGCTGCGGGTATCTTCCGCAATATTATTTTCTGTAGCAATAACTCTGGCCAGGTAAGATTTTGTATTATTTTCTACCATAAAATTTACAACACCTCCTGCTTTCATTTTTGAACCATACCGTTCGGGAACCGTAAATTCCAGTTTAAGCTGGCTTGTTTTCCTTAGCGTACTGATAGTTGTTTGCGGGCTGATATATGCGCCAACACTGATATTCCGTAAACCCATTTTTCCGCTAAATGGTGCCCTTACAGAAGTTTTGGAAATACTGGTGCGTACAATATTGATATCGGCTTTTATATTATTTACGGCCAGTACATTCAGGTCATATTCCTGCTGGCTAACACCATTTATTTTCAGTAATGCGCCGTAACGTTCTGCGGTTTGCTCGGCCACTTTCAATTGTACCAGTAATTTTTGCAACTGGGCCTGGAGGTCCCCATCATATAATTTTACCAGCATGCTGCCCTGGCCTATATTACTACCCTCCTGGAAATAGATACCGGTTACACGGCCTGATACTTCAGGATGTAATGCTGTTTCTTCATAAGGCGCAAGGCTGCCGGGAACTTCAATATCCTGCGAAAGTAATTTGGGTGTGGCAATATAACCATCTGCTTTTGACGGTTGCTGGGTGGATTTGGCTGCAGGCATTTTATCCTCTTTGTTGGCCGACTGGCAAGCAGTAAGTAATAATGTCATTGATCCCGTTATTGCTATGATCAGCTTTAATTCTTTTATCACAGTTGAGTTTCTTTTTTATTAGACTATCTTTTACCTAAAAACAGTCGCTGAAGTTCATTAATAATATTGAAAAAAGTGTAAAAAAATTATCAATGGTATTTGCCGGGTAGAAAATCAACCTTTTTTTGAAATTACACTTACTGTCTGCTTTATCCTGTTAGACTGGTGGATCAATTCCTGTTTTTCCCTGCTGAGGATGGTGATGTGGCCCATTTTACGGCCCGGCCTGGTTTCTTTTTTGCCATAAATGTGTACAAATACATTTTCTATTTGCAATATCTCATCCAGGCCTTCATACACAGCTTCTCCGCTATGGCCATCGGCGCCTAATAAATTTACAATGGCTGCGGGCAAAATATGATCCGTATTTCCGAGCGGATAACCAAGCATCACCCTCCACAACATATCAAATTGTGAGGAATAATTGGCTTCAATGGTATGATGGCCGCTATTGTGCACCCTTGGCGCTGTTTCATTTACAAAAACGTTATCATCGGTATCAATAAATAATTCAACGGCAAAAATTCCAGGGCTTTTCAGGTCTGTCACCACTTTGCGTGCAACGGCTTCTGCCTTCCACAAAATTGTATCGGGCAGGTCGGCCGGACTGATCTGGTATTCCAGTAAATTGAGCCGGTTATCAAAAACCATGTCTACCGCCGGGTACATGGCCGATTCCCCTTTATCGTTCACTGCAATAATTATGGAGACCTCTTTTTTTATGGCAACCATTTTTTCCAGTATTGCCGGTTGATCAAATCCTTTGGTGGTATCTTCTTTTGTGTGCATCAATTGCACACCACGGCCATCATATCCACCCATGCCGATCTTATGTACGGCCGGGAAAAAACCGATATGCTGGCTTAGCTCACTTAAATTTTGTGTAATGACGAAATCACTGGCAGGGATGTCATTGTCTTTGTAAAATTTTTTTTGTAAAATTTTATTCCTGATGATCTTTAATGCTGATGGGTTGGGATAGATCCTTACCCCTTCGCTCTCGAGCTGTAGTAGTGCATCTTCATTTACACTTTCTATTTCAATGGTAATTGCGTGCAGCCCTTTTCCAAAATTATAAACATCATCAAAGTTGGTGATATCGCCCCTGGTAAAATGATGGCAGAGATGTGCAGCGGGACATGCAGGGTCGTTTTCCATGACAAATGTTTCTACCGGGTAATTGGCAGCGGCTTGCAATAACATCCTGCCTAACTGGCCACCGCCTAAAATGCCTGCTTTTATCATTAAGCAAATATAAATGCTGGTGGGTTAACTAGGGATAAGTTTTGTTATCTTTGTTTTAAGATATGATCCCCGATTATCCACATAAACACTTTTCGGACAAGCGCAACAATTATTCGCTGCTGATGCTGGCACTTGCAATGGATCCGGCAAATTAATTTGATACCGGTACAATTCTCTTCACCTCAAATTAATTACAATGGAAACAACAACTGCTCCTGCTTCAACAACAAATGATACCGCAGATTTTCTGCCCCTGCTGGGAACCGATTATGTAGAATTTTATGTAGGCAATGCCAAGCAGGCCGCACATTTTTATAAAACTGCTTTCGGGTTTCAATCACTGGCCTATGCCGGCCCCGAAACCGGTATGATGGATAAAGTGAGTTATGTGATCCGCCAGCATAAACTCACTTTTGTATTAACTACACCTTTAAGAAGCACTAACCTCATCGCCGACCATATTTACAAACACGGGGATGGCGTAAAAGTACTTGCACTTAAAGTAGATGATGCAAAATCTGCTTATGAAGAAACTACCAAACGTGGTGGGCGATCTTATCTTGAGCCTGTTACGCTGAAAGATGATAAGGGTGAAGTGGTGTTGAGTGGCATTCATACTTATGGTGATACAGTACATCTTTTTGTAGAACGAAAAAATTATACCGGTGTGTTCATGCCGGGTTTCCGGGAATGGAGATCGGGGTACAATCCAACTGATACCGGCTTATTATATGTAGATCATTGTGTAGGCAATGTAGGTTGGAACCAGATGAACCCCTGGGTAAAATTTTATGAAGACGTGATGGGCTTCCGCAATATCTTAACCTTCGATGATAAGGATATCTCCACCGAATACTCGGCGTTAATGAGCAAAGTGATGAGTAATGGTAATGGGTTTGTAAAATTTCCTATTAATGAACCTGCGGAAGGCAAAAAGAAAAGCCAGGTGGAAGAGTACCTCGATTTTTATAACGGGGAAGGCGTACAGCATGTAGCGATCGCTACAGCGGATATTGTAAAAACAGTTACTGCATTGCAAAGCCGGGGTATCGAATTCCTGAATATTCCCGAAAGTTATTATGTAGATGTGCTCGACAGGGTTGGCCATATCGATGAAGACCTTGCACCCTTACAGCAATTAGGTATCTTAATAGACAGGGACGAAGAAGGCTACCTGTTGCAGATATTCAGTAAGCCGCTCGAAGACAGGCCCACACTTTTTTTTGAGATTATCCAGCGCAAGGGGGCCAGAAGTTTTGGGAAAGGGAATTTTAAAGCCTTGTTTGAAGCGCTGGAAAGAGAACAGGATGCCAGGGGAAATTTATAACAGGAAATTTTATTCGTGGCTAACAAGTCTTTAACTTTTAGAACCGCATCAATTCTTTATTTTCGTGCCTCATTAAAATGGCAACGGCTTTTATGAAGACCATGGTTGTGAAATTTTTTCTTACTACAGTATTTTTTGTTATTGCCGGCTATTCTTCCTTTTCACAAACTTCCTTTGTAGAAAGCCAGAAATCATTGGCCAGGATCGCCGATGTTTTCAATCGCCGTGAAGACAGCCTGAAAAAAGAATTTGAAGCAAAGAAAATAAACTGGCCGCCAAAGGCTTTGTATATCCGCTCTTTTAAATACGACCAGTTGATGGAAATATGGGTGAAGGGAGATGAAAAAAAGCCTTTCCGCCTTTTTAAAACCTATGCAATCTGTATGCAGAGCGGCATCACCGGCCCCAAGCGAATGGAAGGCGATCTGCAGATACCCGAAGGCTTTTATTATGTCAATGAATTTAATCCCAACAGCAATTATCATTTGTCATTGGGACTTAATTATCCCAATGCATCTGATCAGTTATTGAGTGATTCGCTTCATCCCGGTGGCGAAATTTACATTCACGGAAATTGCGTATCTGTTGGCTGCCTTGCCATAACTGATCTTAAAATTGAAGAACTTTATATCATGGCCACTTATGCCAAAGCAAGCGGGCAGGATTTTATTCCGGTGCATGTTTTTCCGGTAAAATACAATGAACCAAACTCCATGGATTACCTGGCCCGCATGACAAAAGACAATCAGGCCCTGCAAAAATTTGCGATCGGCCTTAAAGAAGCTTTTGATTATTTTGAAGAGAAAAAGAAAGTGCCGGTGATTCTTATCAACAGGAAGGGACAGTACATTATTAATTAATATGATTGTACAAGAGTTACCGCATCAACACCTGTATCGTTTCCACAGTCTTTTGTTCTAGTAAAATTGTTTTTCCCTTTGTGAGGTCATCGATTGTAGCCTCATCATAATGGCGAACCGTGAGTAGGGTGAGATTTTTTTCGATTTGCACATCAAATATCTCCGCTGCCAGGGCCGCGAGTTTATCAATTTTGTCGGGCCAGTTATCCAGGCAACATAATAAACTTACCGCACCGTTCTGTGAAAGGTTGGGGCGTATCTTGATATGGTCAAATATTTCGTGCAAAAGGCTGATGGGTTTTTCTTCCACAAAAGAAAAGTCTTTGGAACTTAATTGCATCAATACCTGGTCTTTTTTTAAGACAATGATGGGTGGCAGGCCGTGCACCGGTTTATTGCTGATAATCGTTCCCGTTAGCTCCGGTTTTAAAAAGCAACGCACTTCCAGGGGGATGTTTTTGTTTTCGAGGGGCTTGATGGTCTTGGGATGTATTACCTGTGCGCCATAATAAGCCATCTCCACTACTTCTCGGTAACTTAATGCATCGATCACTTTTGCATCGGGGAATTCCTTCGGGTCGGCATTCATCACACCTTCCACGTCTTTCCAGATGGTTTGGCTTTGGGCATTTAAGATATTGGCAAAAATTGCTGCGCTGAAATCACTGCCTTCCCTGCCCAGTGTAGTGCTTTCATTTTCATCAGTGGCGCCAATAAATCCCTGTGTGATCACGATATCGAACGCATTAAAAAACGGCTCAATACTTTCTTTTATTTTTTGTTGCGTGATATCCCAATCAATGGCAGCATCCCGGAAATTATCATCTGTGCGGATAATATCCCTTACATCCACCCATTTATTTTTTATTCCAGCTTCATTAAGATAAGCGCTAACGAGTGAAGTGCTCATTAATTCCCCGCTGCACACTACCTGGTCGTAATAATAATCGTATTCACGCACAGGTTTATCGTGCAGGAGCCATTCTACCTCGGTAAAAAAATCCTTCAGTTGATTTTCGGCAGGGCGCCAGTTTACCGTAACGAGGTATTTGAGCATTTTTAAGTGTGTTTCTTTTACCTGCTCAAATAATTTAAGTGCATCTTCCTTACGGCCTTCAAAAAATGCATCCACCACTTTTTCCAGTGCATTGGTGGTTTTGCCCATGGCGGAAATGATCACCAGGGTCTTTTGCCCGCTGTGTTGCTGCAATATGCGGCCTGTGTTTTTGATCCTGTCTGCTGTATTGATACTGGCGCCGCCAAACTTAAAAACCTTCATATGAATAATGTGGTAAATGTGCTAATTTGCTAATGAAGATACAAATCAGTAATTATTGTGAATTGCTTATTTTTGAGTGCAAATCTAACCCCAATAGCTGTCGGCACAAAATTGTAAATAAAGTTATTTATGAATACCAATCGCAGAATACAGACCCTGGATGAATTCACCATTCAACAGATGCGTGATTTCCCGCAGGCAACAGGCGAACTGGCCGGGCTTTTGAGGGATATTGGCCTTGCGGCGAAACGGGTGAACGTGGAAGTGAACAAAGCCGGCCTGGTTGATATTTTGGGTGATGATGGCAGCATAAACGTGCAGGGTGAGGAAGTAAAGAAACTGGATGTGTACGCCAATAACCAGTTTGTGGGCGTACTCAAGCATGGTATCAGCTGCGCCGGTATCGGCAGCGAAGAACTGGATGACATAGTGGTTTTTGATGATGAGGTGAGCAATAACAGTAAATATGTTTGCCTTTTTGATCCGCTTGATGGCAGCAGTAATATTGATGTGAATGTTTCCATCGGCACGATATTTAGTGTATTCCGCAGGGTTAGTGAGCTGGGCAAGCCTGCAACAAAGGAAGATTTTTTACAGCAGGGCAATAAGCAGGTGGCTGCGGGTTATATCATTTACGGTTCATCCACGATGTTTGTGTATGCTACAAAAAGAGGCGTTAATGGTTTTACACTGGATCCGTCTATCGGGGAATATTCTTTAAGCCATCCGGATATTGTATGCCCGCCCTCCGGGAAAATGTATTCTGTCAATCATGGGAATTTTTTCCAGTATGCCGAACCGGTAAAAAAATACATTACAGCCTGCCAGAAAAAGGATAAGACTAACGGAGGTCCGTATACGCAAAGATATATCGGCAGCATGGTATCCGACGTGCACCGCAACCTGATCAAAGGCGGGATATTCATGTACCCCGGTACCACCGATAAACCCAATGGGAAATTGCGTTTGTTGTACGAGTGCAACCCCTTTGCCTTCATTGTGGAAAGGGCCGGCGGGGTGGCCACCAATGGTACAATAAGGATACTGGACGTTCAGCCTACAGCACTGCACCAACGTACGCCTTTTTTCATTGGAAGCAAGTTGATGATGGAAGAACTGGATGGATTTGTGCAAAAAGGGTAATCAATGTTTCCCGGTAAACATAGCCCTTTGTTCAATAAAGCACTGCTGTACAAGAGTGATTAATTTTCCTCTTTTACTAAAAGATTAAGAATTAACAAACAGCCGTTGCCTGTGAAGCTTAATTGAAACACTTGTGCCGGGTACAAAAAATATAACCATGCCAAACAAGATCATTACCGTAAAAAATTTAGTGAAGAACTATGGTTCTTTTGAAGCCGTTAAGGGTATTTCCTTTGATGTGTATGAGGGAGAGATATTCGGTTTACTTGGACCTAACGGTGCCGGTAAGTCGACCACCCTGGAGATCATTGAAACCCTTCGGGAAAAAACAAGCGGTGAAGTGACTGTTGACGGGCTGGACCTGGATAAAGCACCTGATGATATTAAAAAGATCATCGGGGTGCAGTTGCAAACATCGGGGTATTATCCCGGATTAAAACTTACGGAACTGATCACGCTTTTTTGCGGCCTGTACAATACTAAGGTTGATGCACTGGAAATGCTGCGCCTGGTTAACCTTACGATTACCGAAGAAGAGGTTCAAAAACTAAAAGATCCCAAACTGGATAAAAAAGAAAAGCGCAAACTGCTGGATAAAGATAAAGCCAATGCCAAATTCAAAGAATTGAGTGGCGGGCAAAAGCAGCGTTTTTCCATTGCCACCACGCTTATCAATAAACCCAAGATCATTTTCCTTGATGAACCCACAACAGGGCTTGACCCGCAGGCAAGAAGGAATTTATGGGAACTGATAAAAGATATCCGTTCAAAAGGCACCACCGTGATCATTACCACGCATTATATGGATGAAGCCGAGCAATTGTGCGACAGGATCGCCATTATGGATGAAGGAAGGATCATCTCGCTTGACTCGCCTGATAAAATGATAGATGACCTGGTGAGTACCGGCTTTGAACGCCCTAAGCAGGTGAAAGCAGCCAACCTGGAAGATGTTTTTATACATTTAACAGGTAAGGAGATGCGGGATGAATAAAAGATGTGTTTATTTGCATTTTAATTTTTAAACAAAATAATTTTTAATGAAGAAGGTATTAATTTGTTTGCTTGCCCAGGCGAGTGTTTTATGTGTTACCGCACAACAAGGAAAAACCATAACTAAAGTTGTAAAGACTTCTACCCCCGTTTTAAAAAACCTGCTTGATAGCTTTAGTTATATGGCCGGCTACAATGTTGCCGCCAATATGAAAGGGCAGGGGATCACCGAAATCAATACCGTATTGATGCAGAAAGGCATTGATGATTATTTTAAAAGTAGGACACCCCAGTGCAACCCGGATATCGGCAATAAAAGCCTGCAGCGGCAATTGGAAATCTTTTCAAAAAATAAGGCCGATGCCGAAAAAAAAGTAGCCGATGCTGAAAAGGCAAAAGGTATTACTTACCTGGAAAATAATAAAAAACGCAACGGGGTGACCACACTGCCGGACGGTCTGCAGTATGAAATAATAAAAGCAGGCGACCCTGCGGCAAATAAACCCAAAGCCATTGATACGGTAGTGGTAAATTACAGCGGCACACTTATCGATGGAAAAGAATTTGATAATTCATATAAGCGGGGGCAACCGGCGGTATTTGCACTTAATCGTGTGATCAGTGGCTGGACAGAAATTTTGCAGCTGATGACAGCAGGTGCACATTGGAAAGTTTATATCCCTGCAGAATTGGGCTATGGCGATAACCCACCCCCCAATAGTCCCATCACTGCCGGTGCTGTACTCGTATTTGATATCATCCTGGAAGGAATTAAACCAGCCGTGGAAAAGGATAAACAGTAAATTATAAATTGAATATGGAAGACCTGCGTTACCCGATCGGTAAATATATGCCCCAGCCATTTTCCGAAAAGAAATTAAAGGAATGGCTGAATGATATTAAATTTTTACCACAGCATCTGGAGAATGCTATACTGAATCTTGATGAAGTACAATTGGCTACGCCTTACCGTGAGGGTGGGTGGACAGTAAAGCAACTGGTACACCATGTTGCAGACAGCCATATGAATGCTTATATAAGGTTTAAGCTGGGCCTTACAGAAGATAACCCAACAATTAAACCCTACGATGAAGCAGCCTGGGCAGAAATGGCCGATACAAAAAAATTACCAATAAATATTTCTTTGACGCTTTTACATGCTTTGCACAGCCGCTGGTATGAAATTTTAAAACATATTAGCGCTGAAGACCTGAACAGGACGGTTTTTCATCCCGAACATAAAAAAGAGATGTCACTTTGGTTCCTGTTGGGTATGTATGCCTGGCACAGTAAACACCATGTGGCACATGTAACGTCATTGAGGGAGAGGATGGGGTGGTAATAATTGATGACAACTGCTAGGTGAAATGTCTTCAAATTAAACAGCTGTCATCTAACAACCTAACGGCCGTATTATGAACTGGAAAAAAATTTCTTCCCAATACCTCAGCAATCATATTTATTTTACAGCAAGGCAGGATGTATGCGAAAAGTCGGATGGCCATATCGTAAACCCTTATTTTGTTATTGAATTACCTCCCTGCGTTTGTGCGATGGCGATCACCGAAAATAATGAAGTGATATTGATAAAACAGTACCGCCATCCCATTGAAGAAACCATACTGGAACTGCCGGGTGGATTTATTGATGAAGGGGAAGATGCGGAAAAAGCCATTGCCCGGGAATTGCTGGAAGAAACAGGACATAAATTTTCTTCGTTTAGCCGTTTAGGAAAGCTTGCAGCAAATCCTGGTGTACTCAATAATTACACTGAACTTTTTTTGGCTAGGGGCGGAAAAAAAATAGGAACGCAAAGCCTTGACAGGAATGAAGAGATTGAGATCAGGTATTTTTCATTGGAAGAAGTGCGGCGGATGCTGCTGCAGAATGAAATCAAACAAGCCTTACACACTGCCTGCCTTTTCTATGCTTTTGCAAAAATTGATTCAGGAAATTAAGGCGGTATCTACTTCGCCTACCACAAATACGCTTCCGCATACAAGGATGATATCGCCGGTTACCGCTTTTTGCCGGGCTGACTTTATGGCCATGTTCACATCGTCGTAACTTTCTCCATGCAATCCAAAGGCGAGAGCTTTTTCTTTCAATTCCTCATGGGGCATTGCCCTGGGAATATGCGCATTGGTAAAATAATAATGAGCGCGGGAAGGTAACAACGATAACACTTTTGATACTTCCTTGTCCTTTACCATTCCTGTTACAAAATGAATATTCGTTGATGGCCTGGTTTCAGTGAGTTTAGCCAGTTGTGATAGTATTTGTTTGATCCCATCTTCGTTATGTGCAACATCCAGTATCAATGTAGGGTTGTCACTTACCACATCCCAACGGCCATGTAAGCCCGTTAATTTTTTTACATTTTGTAAACCATTTTTTTCTGCTGTATTTTTGATGATAAAGCCCTGTTGTATTAAAGTGCCTTCGGAACACAGGACGGTACATAGGTTTTTTGTTTGATACAGGCCATTAAGGTCGAGCCGGAAAGATTCTGTTATATCCTCGGCTGTACTGCGTACATCACAGCAAAGTGATTTTTCTGTGTAGGCGATATTCGAAACTTCATATTCATCCATTGCAAAAAGCAAGGGAGCATTCATTTCCCTGGCTTTATTGAGAAATATATTTTTTGTTTGCGGCAGGTATTCTCCGATAACTACGGGAACATTTGGTTTAATGATTCCGGCTTTTTCGTAAGCGATCTCTTCCAATGTGTTTCCCAATATATTCATATGGTCGTAACCGATATTGGTAATGATGGAAAGTATAGGAGTAATGATATTGGTGCTATCCAACCTTCCGCCTAAACCTGTTTCGATGACAGCAATATCCACCTTTTCATTCACGAAATATTCAAATGCCATGGCCACGGTCAATTCAAAAAAGGAAGGTTGTATCTCTTTTGTGATGGCAGCTGTTCTTTGAACAAAGCCAACCACAAAATCTTCGTCAATCATTTCCCCATTAATTTTGATACGTTCCCTGAAATCTTTTAAATGCGGAGATGTATATAAACCTGTTTTGTAACCGGCCTCTTGTAAAATGGCAGCCAGCATATGGCTCGTACTTCCTTTACCGTTAGTTCCTGCTACATGGATACTTTTGAATTTATGCTGGGGGTTATCCAATGCCTTGCATAAGGCGATGGTATTATGGAGGTCTTCCTTATAGGCAGCAGCGCCAAGGCGGCTGAATAGGGGAAGGTGCTTATAAAGATAATCGATGGTTTGCCGGTAGTTCATCGGAACAAAGATAGACGTCCATAACGAATGGGCAATAGAGATGCCAAATTGCCATTGGTCATTTACTTACTTAGTTCACCCTGAAATTAAACGGAACGGTCACTATCGACTCGTGGTCGGCCTTACTGAATTGTATATTGGGCAGGTAATTCCTGATGGCTTCTGCATACCTTGATTCACTACTGGTAGAACCCCTGTCGAGGGTTACGAATGTACCCCTGCCATCCGGGGCTACTTTAATGATGGCATTAATAGTGGCTTTAGGGAGGTCACCCATGAAAATATAATTGTTCACGATTTGCCTGTCACCCTTTGATACCTTTAAGGACCCGCCGCTTTTACCACCAGGCGTATTGCCATAGCTGTCGGGCTTACCGTTAGGGTTACCCGCATCTCCCTTACCTCCGGGATTATTGCCCTGGTACCTGTAACCATTATCTTCTGTGGCGCCGTTGCCGGTACCATTCTTAGGACCGCTGTAACCGGCGATTTTTGGTTTCTGTGGTTTTGGTTCGGGAACCACAACCGGTGTGGGCGTAGTTATTTTTACAGGAGTCTTTACCGGTTTTGTAACTGGTGCAGCATCCTTATCTGTATTGTCTTCTGTGGGAATTTCTTTGGCAGTATTATTTGCTGCTACAGCGTGTTGCACTTGTTCTGCAACCGCAGTTGAAGGCGCTTTTTCTCCTTTAACCAATGGCTGTACGGCCCCTGAACCTTCTATCTCATTACCCAAATTGATTTCAATAAGATCCTGGAAAAGTGGCTTGGGGGTTGTTGGCAACTGCCAGGAAACAAGGATGGCTATCAATAGTATCGTACCACAGATCACTGCGGTATAAGCGAAGGCCTTCCTGTTTTTTTCTGCTTCAAAACTTGCTGACATAGTAGCGTTGTAATACATCTCAAAGTTATTATATTAATAACTAAACGATACAATACCATGCCAGATTTGATAGTGATTGTTAAGATTTTAACAAAATGCTGCATATAAAGTGGAAAGCAGTAATAGGGGAATGCCTTTTTTACGGGCCGGTTGACAGGTTTCTTTCGCCAAAGATCATGCTTCCGATTCTTACCATATTGCTTCCTTCCTGTAATGCAATTTTATAATCAGTACTCATACCCATACTTAGAATTGACCATTCAGCATGTTCATTGTAAAGATCCTTTAAATACCTGAATTCGCTTTTCACTAAATCTGCATTATTCGAAAATGAAGCCATTCCCATTAAACCTTGTACAGCAATATTTTTTAAACCATCATCCGCTTTTATTGCCTGCGTTAATTCCAGCAATTCGTGGCTGCTTAATCCAAACTTCGTTTCTTCTTTGGCGATATGTATTTGTAAAAGGCAATTGATGATACGGTTATTTTTTAACGCCTGTTTATTGATCTCTTTCATCAATCCCAAACTATCAACCCCATGTACCAAGTGCACAAAAGGTGCGATGAATTTCACTTTATTGCTTTGTAAGTGCCCGATAAAATGCCAGCGGATATCTTTTGGCAATTGTTCATATTTATCGCTTAATTCCTGTACATAGTTCTCACCAAAATCCCTTTGGCCCAGATCATACATTGCTTTGATGTCTTCTGCAGGTTTTGTTTTGGAAACGGCTACCAGGGTGGCTTTACCAGTGAGTTCTGCTTCAATTTCTTTGTATTTATGGATATTTATGCTCATTTTACTGCTAAGGCGCAAAAAATTTATGCATTTGCGCATCTACACATCTACATATCCGCACATCTTCATATCTGCACATTATTTTAAAATGCTCCTGCTGATCACGATCCGCTGTACTTCACTGGTGCCTTCATAAATCTGTGTGATCTTCGCATCTCTCATCATGCGTTCTACGTGGTATTCTTTCACAAAACCATAGCCTCCATGTATCTGTACGGCTTCGGTAGCCGTCCACATGGCTGTTTCGCTGGAGAATACCTTGGCCATGGAACTGCTGAGGGTATAATCCATTCCCTGGTCTTTTTCCCAGGCGGCTTTTAAGCAAAGTAAACGGGAAGCTTCAATGCGTGTAGCCATGTCCGCTAGTTTAAACTGTATGATCTGGTGATTCATGATCTCCGTGCCGAAGGCCTTGCGTTGTTTACTGTAAGCCAGCGACCTTTCATAAGCACCACTGGCAATACCCAATGCCTGTGAGGCGATACCGATCCTGCCACCGGCCAATGTCTTCATCGCAAACTTAAAACCAAAGCCATCTTCACCGATGCGGTTTTCTTTGGGCACTTTTACATCATTGAATAGAATACTGTGTGTATCGCTGCCGCGTATACCCAGTTTATTTTCTTTGGCGCCAACAATTACGCCGGGCCAGCTTTTTTCAACAATAAATGCGTTAATACCACGGCTACCCTTGCTTACATCAGTTTGTGCAATCACCAAATAAACGCTGGCGCTGTTGCCATTGGTGATCCAGTTCTTGGTGCCATTCAGTAAATAATGGTCGCCCTTGTCTTCTGCCGTGGTTTGTTGAGAGGTAGCGTCACTGCCCGCTTCAGGTTCACTCAATAAAAAAGCGCCGATGTACAGTTGGCCGTCTTTTTTCCCTTGAGCCAATGGTGTTAAATAATTTTTCTTTTGTTCTTCGTTGCCGTATTCCTGCAGGCCATAACAAACCAGGCTGTTGTTTACACTAACGCATACGCTTACACTGGCATCCACTTTACTGATCTCTTCCATAGCCAGTACATAGCTGATGGTATCCATTCCGCTGCCGCCGTATTCCGTTCTTACCATCATGCCCATAAAACCCAGGTCGGCTAATTTTTCGATCTGTTCTTTGGGGAATTGCTGTAATTCATCACGCTCAATAACACCGGGCAGGCATTCTGTATTGGCAAAATCACGGGCTGCTTTCTGGATCATCAGGTGCTCTTCGGAAAGTTGGAACTGCATATAAAACCGTTTGATTGAGGCACAAAAATAAGGCTTTTATTCTCCAATATTACTGCTGATAATGGTTGTAAAACTGTCCCTGTCGATCATTTTTGCTCCTAAGCTTTCCAGGTGTTGGGTATACACCTGGCAGTCGACCAACTGTACTTTTTCCTTTTTTAATTGCTGTACATAATTGATGAAAGCATATTTACTGGCATTATTCTCCCTGCTGAACATGCTTTCACCAAAAAATATGTTGCCCAATCTTATACCATACAAACCACCCACCAGTTTACCATCGCTCCAGGTTTCGGCACTATGCGCATAACCCAATTCATGTAAAAGGGTATAAGCTTTTTGTATGGGGGGCGATATCCATGTACCTTCCTGCCCCTTTCGGCTGATCGTTTTACAATTTTGAATAACGCCTGCAAAATTTCTGTTGATGGTAAAGCGGAATTTACCATTATTCAAAACGGTTTGCATGCTCCTGCTCACTTTTAATTCATCAGGGAATAAAACAAAACGTGGGTCGGGGCTCCACCAGCAAATGGGCTCGCCAAAATTATACCAGGGAAAAATGCCTTTGCGGTAAGCCAGCAATAACCTTGCAGTACTAAGGTCGCCACCAATTGCCAATAAGCCGTCTTCATCCGCCATTTCTAAAGGGGGAAAAAATAATTCTTTGTTAAGGAGAAACATGGGGTCAGTTTGCGGTCACTTCAATGGTGGCACCGATACCCCTGCCGGTGATGGCATCGCATTGTGGTTTCAGTATTTCGTACTTGCCTTCTTTAACCGCATATTTTCCTTTGGCATCAATGAGGATGGCGCATTGTTCGGCCTGCTCGGAACTGTGCCCGCAAACTTCAATCAGCGTTTCAATCACCCATTCAAATGTATTGAAATCATCATTCCACACAATAAGGGTGCTGTACTGCTCGGCTAAAGTGAGTGTATCAGTTTCTTCATTCAGTTTTGTATGGGGTAATGTTGCCATGGTTTGTTTCACAAAAATAAGTTGATAAAATATAAAACCCCACAATTTCTTGTGAGGTTATTGCTGGAGCACACGGGTTCGAACCGCGGACCCTCCCGATAGTAAATCGGGATGCTCTAAATCCTGCCTGCCGGTAGGCAGGCAACTGAGCTATAGATTTACCGATGAGAAATTTATATAATAAAAAAAGGTTTCAATTTCTTGAAACCTTTTTATCCTGTGGGAGCACACGGGTTCGAACCGCGGACCCTCCCGATTATAAATCGGGATGCTCTAAACCAATGAGCTTTTCAATGAGTTTTCTGCTTTTCCAGTTCTTAATCTGTCTTTCTCTTTTCATGGCATCAACCTTTGAGTGAAATGCTTCAAAATACATTATTTTCCAATCTCCGGTATGCCCTGTAAACCCCTCGTGATTTGTATTATGCCTACGCAACCTTTCCTGTAAATCATCATTAGTATAACCTATATAATAGGAGTTTCTAGCAATAGAAAATAATATGTAAACAAAGAAGTTCATAAAATATAAAACCCCACAATTTCTTGTGAGGTTTTTGTGGGAGCACACGGGTTCGAACCGCGGACCCTCTGCTTGTAAGGCAGATGCTCTAAACCAACTGAGCTATGCTCCCTGTTAAAAAAATCTTTATTCCCCCGACCACTCCCGATAGTAAATCGGGATGCTCTAAACCAACTGAGCTATGCTCCCTGTTAAAAAAATCTTTATTACCGCCGACCACTCCCGATAGTAAATCGGGATGCTCTAAACCAACTGAGCTATGCTCCCTCGTTTTTCGGACGGCAAAGATAAGGGTTAAATGATTTCTGCAAAATTTTTTACAAAAATCAGTTCAATTGCAATGCAGG
The DNA here is from genome assembly GCA_043782405.1 of Chitinophagaceae bacterium. Lineage (GTDB taxonomy): Bacteria > Bacteroidota > Bacteroidia > Chitinophagales > Chitinophagaceae > Ferruginibacter. Next base: position 16,807 of record JAYWAN010000115.1, on the reverse strand, counting down.
CAGGCGATACGACTGTCCGTCATATACAAATAACTCATCTATTTCAACCGTCCAGTATTTAAAAAGAGGGGATTTGCTGAGGTATTGTTCCACCGCAATCTTGCTGATGGCATTGATCACTATCCAACTCCGCTGGCTTTCCATACTCACAGTATAATAATCGATGATATTCTTTTCAATTAAACTATTTACATAAAGCCGGTGGGCAGGCACAAAACCCATGAATTCATCATCCATTTTAAAATGAACGGTTACCTGGTATTTGTTGATGAGTTCGGTCGCAGACCCCAGTGGGTCGTTTATATTTTCCATGCTACGATATTGTTTTCCCATTCTTTTTGATAGGGTGCTGTTATTTTAATATAATTGTCCGTATAGCCCTCCACCATCCCATTCTTGCTGCGCATCTCGAATAATACTTTTCTCGTCTCGCCAATATGGTTACCGGTAAACTCCTGCATTTTTTGATAACTCAGCGTACGCAATGTTTTATTTCGTTCATTCCGTATTTGTACCGGTACAACCGGTTTCATTTCGATCGCCAGTGTATTATCCCTTTCGGAATAAGTGAACACGTGGAGGTAGGAAATATCCAATTGCTGTAAAAAATCAACAGTCTCGTTGAAGTCATCATGGGTTTCGCCGGGGAAACCAACGATCACATCCACGCCAATACAGCAATGGGGTATCAGTGTTTTAATGAGGCCAACCCTTTCGGCATACCATTCTTTTTTATAACGCCTGCGCATCAACCCCAGTATCTTATTGCTGCCACTTTGCAAAGGGATATGAAAATGCGGCATGAATTTTTTACTGTTGCTTACAAACTCAATGATATCATTGCTGAGCAAATTGAGTTCTATCGACGAAATGCGGTAGCGTTCTATGCCTTCAACATTATCAAGTTCCTTAATTAATGAAAGGAAATTTCCTTCAGCAGATATTTTCTTCGCTTTGGCCTTCACATCACCCTCCTGCTGCAGGATAAGGGAAAGGGGTGAAGTAAAGTCACCCAAATTAACTCCGGTGAGTACAATTTCTTTTGCCCCCTGTTGCGCAATGGCTTCTACATTCTTAATGATATTTTCAATACTGTCACTCCTGCTTTTTCCCCTTGCCATCGGGATGGTACAAAAAGAACAATTATAATCGCAGCCATCCTGCACTTTTAAGAATACCCTTGCCCTGTCGTTAATGGAATGGGATGCTGTAAAAACATTCACTTCTTCAATGTCGCAGCTGCAGATCTTTGCACTGTCTCCTTTTGTAATTTCTTTCAGGTGACGGGTGATATTGAATTTTTCTGCTGCACCCAATACCAGGTCAACACCGGGGATAGACGCAATTTCTTTTGGTTTCAACTGTGCATAACAACCAGTGATCACCACCATCGCTTCAGGGGCTTTGCGTTGTATACGGCGCACCAGCATGCGGCATTCCTTATCTGCATTATCGGTAACCGAACAGGTATTGATCACATACACATCAGCCACTTCATCAAAATCCTTTTTCTCAAAACCATCATTCTCCAGCAACCTTCCAATGGTGGAGGTCTCGGAGAAATTAAGCTTACAGCCAAGGGTATGTAATGCAACAGTTTTGTTCATCGGCGCAAAGATACGAAAGTTGACTAGTTGATAAGGTTAACATGATTAACACCGGACCGTATCAATTTTATTAACTTTATCAGCCCCTTGTTCCTTAATTTTACCTTTCAAAATTTGTATGCTTAAAAAATACTTTCCCTTTATTGCACTGCTTGCTGGGGCATTATTATTCTGGTATGTAAAATCGCACCAGCGGGGAACTGTTGCGGTTAAGCCCACTACAGATCAAACGAATACCAGGATAACGGTTCCCGCTGTATTACCTCCCAGTGATAACCCCAACCGCGAGGAAGGTTTTAACCGCAGGACCAGCCATATCTTTTACAGCAAACATGCCCGCTGCCGTATGGAATGCCGGCATATTGATGAGAGTGAGGTAAAAGAGATACTGGAAACAGGCAAGATCAATTACAATAAGATCGAATCGGATGCACGGGGTAAATCTTATCCTTTGGAAGGGGTTACACACGACCACCAGCACGTAAGGATCGTATTTGCCCCAAAGGATGATGGCTTGTTGGTGGTAACCTGTATCGACCTGGATACGGAATGGCCCTGTGATTGCAAGTAAGTTTAGAAGATCGAGAAAGTTTAGAAGGTTTAGGGGAGTCTAAGTGAAGTTACTTCATCTAATAAATTGTTCGCCTCAACTTTCTCAACCTTCTAAACTCCCTAAACCTTCTAAACCCACTAAACCATCCAAATATCTTCGCATTACTGAAAACCTAAAAACACGTAAGTTTGCGCTTCAACGATTTGGATACTTAAGATGAAGATAAAATCTTTCCTGGCAAAACCCTTTGCAGGCTATATATATAAGCAGATCAAAAAAGGAATGGAAACGGCTGTACAGGACCAGCAGTCCATTTTTAACCATCTTATAAAAGTTGGTACCAAAACAGAATTTGGAAAAGAGCATGGGTTTGCAGCCATTAAAACACACGAAGATTTTGTGAAGCAGGTTCCCATCAGGGACTATGAAGCATTTATACCCTATATCGAAAGGATAAAACAGGGCCGGCATAATGTTTTGTGGAAAGGCCAGCCCATTTATTTTGCCAAAACAAGTGGCACTACAAGCGGGGCAAAATATATTCCTATCACTAAAGACTCTATTCCCAATCATATCAATACGGCCCGTAATGCACTGCTTTGCTATATGGCAGAAAGCGGCAATACCAAATTCGCTGACGGGAAATTGATCTTTCTTAGCGGTTCACCCGAACTGGAAAGGGTGGGAGGCATCCCCACCGGGCGTTTAAGCGGTATCGTTACTCACCATGTGCCAAAATATTTACGCTCCAATCAATTGCCTTCTTATACCACCAACTGCATAGAAGAATGGGAAGAAAAACTGGATAAGATCGTTGAAGAGACCATGGCACAGAACATGACACTCATCAGCGGCATCCCACCATGGATGCAGATGTATTTTGACAGGCTTACAGAAAAGAGCGGCAAAAAGATCGGCGAATTATTTCCCAACTTCAGTGTGATGGTGCAGGGGGGCGTAAATTTTGAACCTTATAAGTCGAAGTTATATGAAAGTATAGGCAGGCCGGTAGATTGTATAGAATTGTTCCCTGCCAGTGAAGGTTTTTTTGCTTTCCAGGATTCGCAGCAGGCCCAGGGGCTGTTACTGAATACCAACAGTGGAATATATTTTGAATTTGTTCCCGCAGCCGAGATATTCAACGACAATCCATCAAGGTTGAGCTTAGCTGAAGTGAAGGTTGGAGAAAACTATGCACTCATCATTAACAGCAATGCGGGTTTATGGGGATATGATATCGGGGATACGGTGAAATTTGTTTCCACCAGTCCGTATCGTATAGTCGTTACCGGTAGAACCAAACATTTCATCTCTGCCTTCGGCGAACACGTGATCGGCGAGGAAGTGGAGGGCGCTATGGGGAAAGTGACCGCAGCGGAAAATATCAAGGTCACAGAGTTTACCGTGGCACCGATGATCAGCAGCGATGCCGGTAAAAGTTATCATGAGTGGTTTGTTGAATTTGAAAATATGCCTGCCGATATCAATGCCTTTGCCAAAAAACTGGATGATGACCTGCGTAGGAAAAATGCTTATTACGACGACCTCATCGGAGGTAATATTTTAGCACAATTGAAGATATCCCCGGTAAAAAAGAATGGCTTCATCAATTATATGAAGAGCGTTGGTAAATTGGGGGGGCAGAATAAAGTACCCAGGCTAAGTAATGACCGTAAAATTGCTGAAGGACTGAATGCCTGGGTAGGGTAAGCCTTGGCCCCTTATTAAACTTTAGCAAAATTTATGGTCTTATATTTCAGGAATTATCTACATTTGCGTACTTCAATCAATAAAAACTGAATTGAAAAAGATATTCTCTCATATCATTGTTATTCCAGCCCCGCGTCTTCGACGTGGTTGCTGATAGGACGAGCAGTTGACACCTGCCCCTGTCAGTGAAAAAATCTCCGCAAAGTTTTAAAGATATTTTTAACCTCTTTCAATTATTACAATTGGATAATAGCAATATAATCATTCGTGTTGCCAAACCTGCAGACAGCCACTATGCCAGGGCTATTACCGGCGAAATGGAATCTTCTGCAAAAGCAAGGGGTACCGGTATTGCCAAACGTTCGCCCGAATATGTAGAACAGAAAATACAGGAAGGTAAGGCCGTGATTGCCGTAACTGTAAATGGCGATTGGGTAGGTTTCTGCTATGTCGAAGTATGGGGGCACAATGGTTTTGTAGCCAATAGCGGCCTGATCGTTGCACCGGCATTCAGAAAAACGGGTGTGGCAAAAGCCATTAAGAAAAGGATTTTTGAATTGAGCCGGGAAAAATATCCTGAGGCGAAGATATTCGGACTAACAACAGGCCTGGCAGTAATGAAGATCAATTCTGACCTCGGTTATGAACCGGTCACTTATTCTGAACTTACCGATGATGAAGAGTTCTGGGCAGGTTGCAAAAGTTGTGTCAACTACGATATACTGGTGAGCAAGGAAAGGAAGAACTGTATGTGTACAGCGATGTTATACGATCCTGCCGATCATTATGAACCCGAAGAAACATCCGAACAATTCAAACAGCACTCAAAATTATATGAACGTTTCATGAATCTGAAGCAAAGCAGATTATTAAAAATGTTCATCAAGAAAAAAGATTCGGGCGCAGCACCAAAATCATTATTAAAGATATTTTTCAATTTATAAGTTATGGATCAGCAAAAGAAAGTGGTATTAGGGTTTAGCGGCGGACTGGATACTTCCTATTGTGTAAAATATTTTACTGAAGAAAAAGGGTATGAAGTTCATACCGTGATCGTAAATACCGGTGGTTTTACAGACGAGGAATTGAAGCAGGTGGAGGAACATGCTTACCGCCTGGGTGTAAAATCACATACAACGGTGAATGCGATCAGATCTTATTATGATAAGATCATTAAATATCTCGTCTTCGGGAATGTATTAAAAAATAATACCTATCCGTTGAGCGTAAGTGCCGAAAGATTGAGCCAGGCTGTATTTATTGCCGAACACGTACAGCACTTAAATGCCGATGCAGTGGCACATGGCAGTACCGGTGCAGGGAACGACCAGGTAAGATTCGACATGATCTTTAACATCATGATACCCGGCGTTGAAATCATTACCCCCATACGCGACCATAAACTGAGCCGCGAAGAGGAGATCGCCTATTTTAAAAGTAAGTGGGTTGAAAAGAACTTCGACAAATCAATGTATTCTGTCAACAAAGGGTTGTGGGGAACAAGTGTGGGAGGTAAAGAAACGCTGAACAGTAACGGTATGTTGCCCGAAGCCGCCTGGCCAACACAGGTAACCCAAAAGGATACACGAAATGTAGTGTTGCAATTTGAAAAAGGAGAACTGCTATCGGTTGATGATAAAAAATTCAATCATCCCACAGACGCAATACAGTACCTGCAAACCATTGCAGGTCCTTATGGCATCGGCAGGGACATCCATGTGGGCGATACCATCATCGGTATCAAGGGCCGTGTAGGTTTTGAAGCAGCAGCCCCCGTGCTCATCATTAAAGCACACCATGCATTGGAAAAGCATGTGCTTACCAAATGGCAGTTGAACTGGAAAGATCAGCTGGCCTTGTTTTACGGTAACTGGCTGCATGAAGGACAGATACTGGACCCGGTGATGAGAAATATAGAAGCTTTTTTCGCGGACTCGCAACAAAATGTAAGCGGGAAAGTATTTGTTGAATTACTGCCTTATCGTTTTCATATTACCGGCATTGAATCGCCCTATGACCTGATGAGCAGTAAATTTGGGAAGTATGGCGAAATGAATAATGGCTGGACAGGCGAAGACGTAAGGGGCTTTACAAAAATATTCGGCAATCAAACAATGATCTATCATTCCGTTAAACAAAACGCTGATGGCAAATAAAATAAAGACCGGGATCGTTGGCGGCGCAGGCTATACAGGCGGCGAACTGATAAGGGTATTATTGAATCATCCTTCTGCCGAAATTGTTTTTGTACACAGTAAAAGCAATGCAGGTAAACCTTTGCACGCTGTGCACCAGGACCTGTTGGGGGATACCGATATTAAGTTTGCTGCTCAATTAAATGATGCTATTGATGTATTATTCTTATGTATAGGGCATGGGGAAGCCCGGAAATTTTTATCTGAAAACGATATCAATGATCGAATAAAGATCATTGACCTGAGCCAGGACTTCAGGTTAGGCGAAACAATCCATAACAGGAATTTTATTTATGGCCTGCCGGAATTAAATAAGGATAAAATAAGTACTGCACAAAATATTGCAAACCCGGGTTGTTTTGCAACTGCTATCCAGTTAGGTTTATTGCCATTGGCAAAAGAGGGGTTGCTCACAGACATTTATACAACCGGCATCACTGGTTCAACAGGTGCAGGGCAGGGATTGAATGCTACATCACATTTTAGCTGGAGGGCTAATAATATCCAGGCCTATAAAACATTAACCCATCAGCATCTTGCCGAGATCGGGCAATCATTGCTGCAATTGGATCCTGCGGGAGATGTAGACCTGAGTTTTGTTCCCTGGCGTGGCGATTTTACAAGGGGTATCTTCATCAGTTCTCAAATAAAATGTGAAAGGAGTATCGAAGAGTTAAATGTCTTGTATAAAAAATTCTATACTGATCAGCCTTTTGTTGTACTCAGTAAGGAGCCGGTATTTTTAAAACAGGTTGTCAATACCAATAAATGTTTTATTCAACTGGAAAAAGTGGACAGCAAACTGGTAATACATTCTGTTATAGATAATTTATTGAAAGGTGCAAGCGGGCAGGCGGTGCAGAATATGAATCTGATGTTTGGGTTGGACGAAATGGCAGGTTTGAAACTGAAGGCCAGTGCTTTTTAAGTAATAAGTTGAGGTATGCAAAATTATAAGGATTTGAAATATATTAATTCAGAGAATTATGAATCACTTACAAAATAAATTAATGAGATTAAGGCGATGTTAATAGCACTTATTGCAAAAGTAAGGCGCTGACTTATTACTTACAACTTATAACTTACTACTTTTCTGATATGAATCTATTCGACGTATATCCTTTAAATGACATCACCATCGATAAAGCCATGGGCGCTTATGTATGGGATGACAAAGGTCAAAAATATTTAGACTTCTACGGCGGCCATGCGGTTATTTCAATCGGCCACACACATCCCCATTATGTAAAAAGGATTGAAGACCAGTTGCACAAAATAGGGTTCTATTCCAATTCAGTTAAAATTCCCTTGCAGGTAATGTTGGCAGAAAAATTGGGAAAAGTATCCGGTAAAACAAATTACCAGCTTTTCCTTTGTAATTCCGGTGCCGAAGCCAATGAGAACGCATTGAAGCTGGCATCTTTTTATAATGGCAGAAAAAAGATCATCGCTTTCAAAAAAGCATTCCACGGTAGAACATCATTGGCGGTTGCCGCAACGGATAACCCGAGCATTGTAGCACCGGTGAACCACACTGATCATGTGGTATTTCTTCCTTTCAATGACGCAGCAGCATTGGAAGCCGCTTTTAAACAGGAACCGGTTTCATCGGTGATCATTGAAGGTATTCAGGGAGTTGGTGGTATCAATGTTGCAGCCAATTCTTTTTTGCAAAAGATAAGAAGCCTGTGTGATGAACACAATGCAGTATTCATCGCCGATTCGGTGCAATGCGGTTACGGAAGAAGCGGCAAATTTTATTCGCATGATTTTGCGGGCATAGATGCAGATATTTATACCATGGCCAAGGGAATGGGAAATGGTTTCCCCATCGGTGCCATTTCCATTGCACCAAAAATTCAACCTAAGCATTTTATGCTGGGCACTACATTTGGTGGCAATCACCTGGCTTGCGCAGCTGCATTGGCAGTGCTGGAAATAATTGAACAGGAAGGCCTGCTCAATAATTCAGCATCAATAGGTGATTATTTAATGGATGAATTGAAAAAATTACCGTTTATAAAAGAAGTGCGTGGGCGTGGATTAATGATCGGCATTGAATTGCCGGAAGCATACGCAGCAGTAAAAAAGAATTTATTGTTCAAACATAAAACTTTTACCGGGGAAGCAAAGCCTAATGTGATAAGGTTGTTACCGGCATTGAATATTACCAAGACGGAAGCCGATATTTTTTTACAAGCCATTAAAACGGAACTGGTGTAATGAAAAATTTTATTGCTGTAAATGATGTTACCAATATTAATGCACTTGTTGCAAAAGCATTGGCATATAAAGCTGATCCTTTTTCGGATATCAGCCTGGGGAAGAACAAACGCATCGGCTTGTTGTTCCTGAACCCGAGCCTGCGTACCCGTTTAAGTACACGCATAGCCGCCAATAATCTTGGCATGGATGCCGTTGTTTTTAATATCGATAAAGAAGGCTGGGCGCTTGAATTTGAGGAAGGCGCTATCATGAACGGAACAACAGTAGAGCACATAAAAGATGCAGCGCCTGCATTAGGACTGTATTTTGATATTTTATGCATCCGTACATTTCCTTCTTTACAAAACAGGGAAGACGATTATGCAGAAACAGTCATCAGTCAGTTCATCAAATATGCGGGCGTGCCAATTGTAAGTTTAGAGAGCGCCACTTTACACCCTTTGCAAAGTTTTACAGACATTATAACCATTAAGGAAACATTTATACAGCCACACCAACCCAAAATTGTTTTAACCTGGGCGCCACACGTAAAAGCATTGCCGCAATGCGTGGCCAATTCTTTTGCGCAATGGATCAATGCCTGGGAAGAAGCAGAATTTGTGATCACTCACCCAGAAGGTTATGAACTGGCTCCTGCATTTACAGCTGGTGCAACGATCATGCACAACCAGGATGAAGCTTTGAAGGATGCTGATTATGTCTATGTAAAAAACTGGAGTGCTTACAATGATTATGGGAAAATTATTTTAGCCAACCCTTCCTGGATGCTGACGGATGAGAAATTGAAACTAACCAATGACGCAAAAATAATGCATTGCCTTCCCGTTAGAAGAAATGTTGAGTTAAGTGACGAAGTATTGGATGGAAAGAACAGCCTGGTTACACAACAGGCAGGTAACAGGGTATGGGCTGCACAGGCGGTGTTGGCGGAAATTTTAAATGATAAGTTGTAAATGGAAAAACTCTTCGTCATAAAAATTGGAGGTAATGTTATCGATGATGATTCGATGCTTCATTCATTCCTGCAAAATTTTTCTGTTTTACAAGGGAAAAAAATATTGGTGCATGGCGGGGGAAAGATCGCATCAAAAACAGGGGAGCAGTTAGGCATCAATGCAAATTATGTACAAGGCAGGCGCATTACAGATGCAGCTACCATCGATCTTGTTACAATGGTATATGGCGGATTGATCAACAAAAAAATTGTTGCAAAACTCCAATCGTTACAGTGCAATGCTATCGGGCTCACCGGTGCTGATGCCAATATCATTCCTGCTGTTAAAAGGTCGGTGAAAGAAATTGATTATGGATTTGTGGGTGATATCAACGCTTCAACACTTACAGTTGGCAGTTGGCAATTGTTCCTTAATAATGACCTTGTTCCGGTTGTGGCGCCGCTTACACATGATGGCAAGGGGCAGCTACTGAATACCAATGCAGATACCATTGCATCGGCTTTGGCTGTCGCTTTGGCAAAATTGTATGAGGTAAGGCTGATCTATTGTTTCGAAAAGAAAGGGGTGTTGGAAAATATCCTGGATGAAGACTCGGTCATCAATTTGATCACCAAAGAAAAGTATAGACAGTTTATCGCAGAAAAAAGACTGGCTGATGGTATCCTGCCAAAAATCGACAATGCTTTTGCGGCGATTGACAATGGCGTAAATGAAGTGCTCATCGGCGATGCCAATGAGCTCTTGCAGAATTGTACAGAAAATGTAAAGGGAACTTTATTCAGGTAAATGGAAAGGGAAAAATTATATACCGATGCTGTTGAACTATTAAAACAATTGATAGCTATCCCTTCTTTTTCAAAAGAGGAAGATAAGGCTGCGACTGCTATTGAAGATTTTTTTAAGGAACGGAATATCCCCACTCATAGCCAGTTGAATAATGTATGGGCTGTAAATAAATATTTTGATGCAGCAAAGCCCACTATCCTGCTCAACTCGCACCACGATACGGTGAAACCCAATGCGGGTTATACAAAAGACCCTTTTGCCGCTATTGTTGAAGACGGAAAATTATATGGCCTTGGCAGTAATGATGCCGGCGGCTGCCTGGTGAGTTTGATCGCAGCTTTTGTCTATTGTTATGATAAAGAAAATTTAAAATACAATATAGTGATTGCTGCAACTGCAGAAGAAGAAATAAGCGGGGTAAATGGCATTGAAAGTATTTGGGCATTATTGCCTGCGATTGACTTTGCCATTGTAGGCGAACCTACACAAACCAATTTGGCAATCGCAGAAAAAGGCTTGCTGGTATTGGATTGTAAGGTTATCGGCAAAGCCGGCCATGCTGCAAGAGAAGAAGGGGAGAATGCCATTTATAAAGCGATGAAAGCAATTGAATGGTTTGATGGTTTTAAATTTCCAAAAATATCAGACACGCTTGGGCCGGTAAAAATGACCGTCACTTCCATCAACACTTCTAATAAGGCGCATAATGTTGTGCCGGATGAATGTAATTTTGTAGTGGACATACGTGTTACTGATAGGTATACACACGAAGAAGTGTTACAAACGATAAAGGAAAATATTGATGGTGAAGTGAAGCCGAGGAGTTTAAGAATCAGGTCATCAAATATTGCCATCGATCACCCACTTGTACAGGCAGGAATAAAGTTGGGCAAAACAACTTATGGTTCCCCCACCAGTTCTGATGGGGCATTGATCAATGCACCTGTTTTAAAATGCGGTCCAGGCGATAGTGCCCGCAGCCATACAGCCGATGAATTTATTTATCTCAATGAAATTAAAGATGGTATCTCAACCTATATTAAACTACTTGAACAAATTATTTAATAACTTTTAACTTTTAACTAATAACTCTTCACTAATGAAACTCTGGCAAAAAGATAAAACCCCGCTAGCAGCAGTTGAAAAATTTACTGTTGGTAACGACCGGGAACTCGACCTGTGCCTTGCCCCATTTGATGTGCTGGGTTCATTAGCGCATATTAAAATGCTGGAGTCGGTTGGGTTGCTTTCAAAAGAAGAACTGGGAAAGCTGGAAACGGCACTGAAAAATATCTACCAGGAAATAATAAAGGGAAATTTCAAACTTAATGAAGGCGTTGAAGATATTCATTCGCAGGTAGAACTCCTGCTCACACAGCGTTTGGGCGATACCGGTAAAAAGATACACAGCGCCCGCAGCAGAAACGACCAGGTGCTGCTTGACCTTAAATTATTTTTCAGGAACGAGATTGAAGAGCTGGTACCTGCTGTAAAAAAATTATTTGACCTGTTAATTCAGCAAAGCGAAAAATACAAAGATGACCTGTTGCCCGGCTATACGCATTTGCAGTTGGCCATGCCTTCTTCTTTTGGTTTATGGTTTGGTGCATATGCAGAAAGCCTGGTGGATGACCTGCTAACTGTTGAAGCAGCCTATAGGGTGGCCAATAAAAATCCATTGGGCTCGGCCGCGGGTTATGGTTCATCGTTTCCCATCAACAGGAAACTTACTACCGAATTATTGGGATTTGATGATCTTAATTACAATGCCGTGTATGCGCAGATGGGTCGTGGCAAAACGGAACGTATCATTGCTGCTGCACTGGCAAATATAGCGGCCACGCTTTCCAAGTTAAGTATGGATGCCTGTTTATACCTCAACCAAAATTTTGCTTTTATTACTTTCCCCGATGAATTCACCACCGGCAGCAGCATCATGCCGCATAAAAAAAATCCTGATGTGTTTGAACTGATCCGTTCTCATTGCAACCGTATCCAGGCTTTGCCCAATGAGATAATGATGATGACAGGCAACCTGCCTTCGGGTTATCACCGCGACCTGCAATTGTTGAAAGAACATATCATACCTGCTTTTACCAACCTGCAGCATTGTATTGAAATGACGGGTTTGATGCTGGAACATATCCAGGTTAAAACGGATCTCCTGGAAGATAAAAAATATAAATTCCTTTTCAGCGTGGAAGAAGTGAATAAACTGGTTGCACAGGGTATGCCTTTCCGTGAAGCATATAAACAAGTGGGCATTGCTATTGAGCAAAATAAATTTACTTACACAACTGTTGTACACCATACCCATGAAGGCTCCATCGGGAACCTTTGTAACCCTCAAATACAGGCCCAGATGGACGCTATTCTCCAAAAATTCAATTTTGGCAAATCGAAAATTGCGTTACAACGATTATTAGAGTAGATTTGTCCCTATCAATTTTTATTCAATAATGGCTGACCAGGCTCCAAAAAAACGAATTGCCTTATTTGGTTCTACCGGTTCTATCGGTACACAGGCCCTGGAAGTGATCCGTGCCAATCCCGACCATTTTGAAGTGGAAATACTTACTGCCCAAAGCAATGATGAATTACTGATCACACAGGCGCTCGAATTCAGGCCCAATGCTGTTGTTATCGGCGATGATACCCGTTACCAAAAATTAAAAGCTGCCCTTGGTTCTACCGACATAAAAGTTTTTTCTGGCGAAGCCGCACTGGAAGAAGTAGCAGACTTTGATACTTATGATATGATGTTGGCGGGCATTGTTGGTTTTGCCGGGCTTAAACCAACATTGAAAGCGGTTGAAAAAGGTAAAGCAGTAGGCCTGGCCAACAAAGAAACCCTTGTAGTGGCCGGTGATATCGTGATGAAGAATGCAATTGAAAAAAGAGCGCCCATCATCCCTGTAGATAGTGAGCACTCGGCTATTTTTCAATGCCTGGTTGGTGAAGCAAGAAACCCCATCGAAAAAATAATACTAACGGCAAGCGGTGGCCCCTTTTTGGGAAAGAAACCGAATTTCCTGGTAAACGTAAAACGTGATCATGCCCTGCAACATCCTAATTGGAGCATGGGCGCAAAAATTTCTATCGACTCGGCAACACTCATGAATAAAGGATTGGAGATGATAGAAGCCAAATGGCTATTCAATTTAAAACCCGAGCAGATACAGGTAGTGATACATCCGCAAAGTATCATTCACAGTATGGTGCAATTCCAGGATGGAAGTATTAAAGCGCAAATGGGACTTCCCGATATGAAATTACCCATACAATATGCAATGGCATTTCCGCAAAGGATCCTGACAGATTTCCCCCGTCTCGATTTCAGGAGATACCCCACACTGAATTTTGATGAACCTGATGTTAAAACTTTCAGAAATTTAGCATTGGCCACCGAGGCATTAAACAAGGCAGGCAATATGCCCTGTATCTTAAATGCAGCCAATGAAATTGCCGTGTGGGCCTTTCTGCGCAACCGTATCGGCTTTTTGGACATGACCGCAGTAGTAGAAAAAACCATGCAACAGGTGGCTTTTATCGAAAAACCTACTTTGCAGGAATATTTTGATAGCGACGGCGAAGCCCGTAATTTTGCGGCTTCGTTGATAAATCTATAATTGGTGTGATTAGCCGCAGTACTACTATGTTACATCGTCTGCCTGCCGGCAAGCAGGTTGTGTCACTCACTTGTACCTTTTCAACTTTATTCAACATTTAAATCATAAACCTTAAATGGATACGCTCATAAAAGTAGCCCAGTTTTTCTTATCCTTATCATTGCTGATCGTATTGCATGAGTGGGGCCACTATTTCTTTGCCAGACTTTTTAAAACAAGGGTAAATAAATTTTATCTCTTTTTCGATTTCCTTTTTCCCGTTCCAACTTTGCTCAATTTTTCCTTGTGGAAAAAAAAGAAAGGCGATACTGAATTTGGTATCGGCTGGTTTCCATTGGGAGGCTATGTACAGATAGACGGTATGGCAGACGAAACCCAGGATGCGGAAAAACTAAAAGGGCCGCCTCAGCCCTGGGAATTCAGGAGTAAAAAACCCTGGCAAAGATTATTCATTATGATGGGCGGGATAATTGTGAATGTATTGGTGGCATTTATCATTTATGCCATGGTATTATTTGTGTGGGGCGAAAAGAAGATCGTGAACAGCTCGGTTAAAGACGGTATTGCTGTAGGAGACAGTCTCATGTACCAGTTCGGTTTCAAAGACGGTGATAAAATTGTATCGGTGAACAACGAAACTGTCCATTATTTTGATGATGTGCTTAAGAAAGTGTTGATCAATGGTAAAACGGTACAGGTTAACCGCAACGGGCAGATCGTAAATATCCCGATGCCGGAAAATTTGCTTGGCCAGTTGTCAACAAAAAAGATTGACAAGAAAGGCCTCATCAGTTTACGGATACCTTCTATCATTGATTCAATAGATAAACCGGAAAAAAGCAATGCATTCAGGGCAGGTTTAAGGCCGGGAGATAAAATTATAAAACTTGACAGTGTTGCAATAAATTACTGGCACGAAATATCAAGGTATGCAGATGCGTTAAAGGATTCTTCTGTTATAAGCATTACCGTGCAAAGAGGCGATACACAATTGGTGTATAATGTAAAGCTCGATGAAAATCACCGGCTGGGTATTGCACCATTGTCGCCCGAGAAGCAATCCGCAATGGGTATTTTTTCCGTTGACACTACCACCTATGGTTTTTTTGAAAGTTTTCCCGCAGGTGTAAAAAAATCAATTGCAAAACTGGTAGATTATATTGACCAGTTCGCTTTATTGTTTAAACCCAAGACAGGTGCGTATAAAGGAATGGGTGGTTTTGCAAGTATGTCGCAGGTCTTTGGCTCGCACTGGGATTGGGAATCATTCTGGAATATTACCGCATTCTTCAGTATCGTACTCGCTTTCATGAACTTCTTACCCATCCCGATGCTGGATGGCGGTTATATACTTTTTACTTTGGTTGAAATGATAACGGGTAAAAAAGTGCCGGACAAGTTTTTGGAAAAAGCGAATATGATTGGTTTCATCATTATCATCGGCCTGATGTTATTCACCAATGGCAATGATGTATTCCGAAAGATAAAAGGATGGTTCTAGCAAACCATCCCTTATAAATACTTTTCGTAATTTTACAACTTCGAACTAATCCCGGGGCTGACCGGTTTTGACAGCATAGCTCTTTGTAAGTATAAGCATGTACTGCGTTGCGTAATTAGCAGTTAAATCAGAATACGAAAATTTTAAATGGCAATACTCAGTATGCCATGGCTGCTTAATCGATAGATTAGCATCCATTAGGGCCGTTGAACAGGTTGTCCTGTTACCATGTTCCTCCGCCGACTCAAAAACAAAACGGGATGCTGCAATGGAATGATGTGACCATTGCTTAAGACCATTCTTCTAAGGATACAGTTGGTTGGTTAGGTTCCTGCTGTTTCCCTACAATCAATAACTAAATAAACATGTAGAAGGCTTACGACGAATATGTTTGGACCAGGGTTCGATTCCCTGCAGCTCCACTCTTTGGGAAGGACGGCTAAAAAAATGTAGCCGTCCTTTTTTTATTTCTATGAAACGCTTATCTGCTTTGAGAAGTAGCGACATGATGTCTTGATCTTTAGCGGTTCGAACTTTTTTATTTTCAAAAACCAATTTTTCCGGGAAGGTCGAACCAAGAATCCGGTGTTTTTCTTCCAAATCTGCATCCAGAAAGAGCTTGTCGAAGTTTCGGAAATAATAGAACCCATAATCAATAATTTTATTTGCTTCGGGATCTGTTCTTTCACTTGAAGCAATATCTCTTATCAATTTATTTAATTGTGGTTCTAAACGGGCTCTAATATTGTTATAATCAACAGTATCAAGAGAACCATCCAACATCATATTTTGAGCATTAGTCAATCTATTTCTATAGGTATCAGCTTCCTGCTTTAACTTATTTAAATCAGTGCTTTTTTCTTTACTGTTTTTAAGGATTACATCTTTCAAGATTATTTCCAGAGAAAGTAAAGTTTTTTGATGATTACTGATGTCTGCAAGCTGCTCATAAAAAACTTCATTTGCTTCGGTTGCCCTGAATCTTTCTTTACAGCCTTCTTTACAGTGATAATAAAAATATCTCCCCCCATTACCTTTTGATGCACTTCCTGTAAGATTTCGGCCACATTTACTGCATTGTAAAAATCCTCGCAGCGGCAATTCATTTCTTTTACTTGAGTGAGCAGGTAAATCTTTTCGCTTCTTTCCTTCCAGTACATCCTGCACTTCATAAAACAAGCCGTTACTTATGATTGGTTCTTGCCTTCCTTCAACAGTAATCAATTCCTCATCTTTATAAGGAGGGATAATTATTTTGCCAATGTAAGCAGGATTGCGTAGCATACACCAAAATGCATTGCGGCTGACTTTTAATCCTTTTTTATTTGCAAGCCTTCTTAATTCTTCGATATGATGTTGGCCCGTTGCCATCATTTCAAATGCCCAAACAATTAATGTAGCATCTTTTCCCGGAATGATGCAGGGTCTGTTATCTAAGTCCCTGCTTCGAATGTAACCTTTTGGTGCTCCTCCCATCCAGCGGCCTTCTTTCATTGCCTTTCGCATACCGGCAATAATGTTTAAAGCTCTGCGATCATTCTCTACCTCTGGTGCAGCTAAATAAATGGCAAGCATAAATTTGTGCTCAGGTATTTCCATATTCAAGGGTTGCTCCATTGCCTGTGGCTCTACTCCTAAGCGAAG
>JAYWAN010000114.1:0-13208 GCA_043782405.1 Chitinophagaceae bacterium | reverse complement strand
AGCGACTAAGCGTTGCAGTGACAGGCGGGCAATTTCCCGACGTAATGGATCAAAAGAAGAAAGTACAATGGCTTCAGGGGTATCATCCACGATAAGGTCTACACCTGTTGCAGCTTCCAGGGCACGTATATTCCTGCCCTCCCGGCCAATGATAGAACCTTTTATTTCGTCACTTTCCAGGTTAAAAACGGTGATCGTATTTTCTATGGCTGCTTCAGCTGCTGTACGCTGAATGGTTTGGATAACGATTTTACGGGCTTCTTTCGTAGCTTTTAATTTGGCTTCCTCGATGATCTCCTGTTGTATTACCAGCGCTTTGGTATGGGCTTCCTGTTTCAGGCTTTCGATTAGTTGGGCTTTGGCGTCTTCGGCAGAAAGTCCGGCTACTTTTTCCAGCCGGCGGATATGTTCCTCCTGGTGTTTTTCCAGTTCAGTGCGCTTAATATTCACCACTTCTATCTGACGATTGAGGGTTTCCTTGATGGCTTCATTGTCTTTGATCTGCTTCTCAAGGTTTTGGTCCTTCTGGCTTAGGGATTGTTCCTTTTGTTTGATGCGGCTTTCACCTTCAACAAGTTTTTGATTGCGCTGCATTACGTCACGATCGTGATCGCTTTTCAGTTGTACGAACTTTTCCTTGGCTTCCAGGAGCTTTTCCTTCTTAAGGTTCTCGGCTTGTAATTGCCCGTCTGCGATGATTTTTTTAGCCTGTTGCTCGGCTTCTGCTACCTGGTTTTTAGTGTTTTTGGCAAAGACCAGTTTACCCAGTATTATGCCCAGTATCAATGCGGCTGCGCCTATGATAATGTATAATATTATCGGTTCCATGTAATGTTGCTGTTTTAAATCGGTTCACAATCATAAAATTCATCTCTTTGCCCATAATCATATGGGAGAAGTGCTTAATTGGCGAAGATAAGTAATTTGTTTGGAGATTTTAGGGAGATGCCGGATTCCAGACACCGGATGCCGGATAAATTGCTGAATAATTGAAATACCTTACCTGTTGCTTATTGTCAATTACCATGCTTTTAACTGGCCTTATCCAGCCAAAAATCATTTTCTTTGCCAACCAATGGCACTATTCATCGCATCTTTAAACTCGGGAAGTAACGGAAACTGTTATTATATCGGCAGTAATACCGAAGCCGTGCTGGTTGATGTGGGCATTTCCTGCAGGGAGACTGAAATAAGGATGCGGCAACTGGGCCTTTCGATGAAAACAGTAAAAGCCATTTTTGTATCACACGAGCACACTGATCATATCAAAGGTGTTTCCACGCTGGCGAATAAAT
Organism: Chitinophagaceae bacterium; assembly: GCA_043782405.1. Taxonomy (GTDB): domain Bacteria; phylum Bacteroidota; class Bacteroidia; order Chitinophagales; family Chitinophagaceae; genus Ferruginibacter. The sequence goes on along the minus strand of JAYWAN010000114.1, from coordinate 11,913 downwards.
ACAAGCTGCCAATATATATTACCGGTGAAACGGCCCGGGGATTGAGACTGATCAGGCAATTGTCGATACCCTTCACTGCAAATGAACCGGTAAACATTGGCGGACTTACCATTGTACCATTTACAAAACATCATGACGCAGCAGATCCGCATAGTTTTATTATCAGTCACGAGGGAGTTACCGTAGGTGTATTTACTGATATTGGTAATGCGTGTACGCAGGTTACCCGTTATTTTAAACAATGCCACGCAGTATTTTTAGAAGCGAATTATGATGAGGAGTTACTGGAAAAGGGAGGCTATCCTGTTTACCTTAAAAACCGTATCCGCAGTGATGAAGGCCATCTTTCCAACAAACAGGCACTTCAGCTTTTCAATGATCATCGCCCCGGTTTTATGACACACGTGTTGTTATCTCATTTATCCAAAGACAATAATGACCCACAACTGGTAAAGGAATTATTTACAGCTGCTGCCAATGGTGTCGAGATCGCTATTGCTTCGCGTTACGAACCAACACCGGTATATATGATAGTGTTACCGGGAGAAAAAGAAACTGCTCAAAAGTTGTTGGCGAAACCTATGCAGATGAATATGTTTGAATAGGGAATAATTTATTAATCAACTAAACTGAGCCAAAGACTCAAAACCATTGCCCTTCGTCTTAGACGAGAGGAGAAATTATCCAACCTTGTCCAATTGCTCTTCTATCTTAAGAAGGGCATCCGCCATTTCTTTTTCCAAAGCAGGATTACCTTCAGCCGGTGGGGCCTGGGTGGCATACCAGATCATTACCATAGCGATATAATCCTGCATGTCCTTACCCGCAAATTGGGTTTTAAATTCAATGATCTTGTCATTGATGGTTTTGAGGGTACGCCTTATTACCTCCTCATCTTCGGGATTGGTTTTAATGCGATAACTCCTGTCGCCGATAAGAATGTTTATGGGGATCAATTCTGCCATGATTACTCACTTAATAAGCCAATACATTTATCAATCTCACGGATATACTGGCTGATATTTTTTTCAAATGCTTTTTTATCTGTTTCATTCATCTGGCCCGCTGCGGCTTTTAAAATATTCACCTGCTCCTGTAGTGCAACAATGTGTTGGGCACTTTTTTCTTTTGATTCCTGTAACGCTGCGATCAATTTGCTTTGTCGTTCATTGTCTTTCTGTAATAAACGAAAGTTCTTCAGCAATTGCTGAAGTTTATCATTGATGCGTTTTATATTCTCTTCTAAAACAGACATTACCGGTTTAAAAATTTGCTTTTCATAATACGTCTTCTACAAGCCTGCCAGCTCAAGGCTAACATTTTCCTGCCACCTATTATAAACTCATCTGCACATCTACTTCCTCACCTCCGCATTCAACTCTTTTTCATAAGCCGCGATGATCTTATTCATCATACCATCGATCTCTTTATCCGTAAGTGTTTTTTCTTCGTCTAAAAATGTAAAATTGATGGCCATTGATTTTTTATTGACGCCCAGCTTCTCACTTTCAAATACGTCGAACAAGTTAATATTTTTTAATTTATTAACACGTGCACCATAGGTAGCATTTTCCACAGTTTCATATTTTAAAGTTTTGTCAACCACAATGGCAAGGTCTCTTTGAACAGAAGGATACCTGGGTATATCAACATGTTGAATATTTAATTTCTTATTTAGTTGCAACAATTTATCCCAGTCAAGGTCGGCATAAAAAACCGGCTGCTTGATATCAAAACTATCCAGCATTTTATTGGTTACAGTGCCAAGGGTTGCGATATTGTCATTTTTTATCCTGGCTGTAAGGCCGATTGATAAATTTTGACTTTTTTCTTCCTGGTAAGCGGTTGTTTTTAATCCAAGCCCCCCCATGATCTTTTCAATAATTGCTTTTAAGAAAAAAATATCCGTCTTATCTCCTTTCCCCTTCCAGCCATCTGCATTTTTTTTGCCACTGATATAAATGGCGAGGTGATTTTTTTCAATGTATTTTCCGGCTTCATTCAATGCATATGTCTTGCCAAATTCGAAAAAGCGGGTATCACTGTTTTTCCTGTTTTGGTTATACGCAACTCTTTCCAAACCGCTTTCCAGCATGGAAGGCCGCATGATATTCAATTCATCACTTAAGTTATTGATCATTTTAACAGCTGATTGTAAGACAGTTTCAGCGTAATAAGCGCTATTTGTAATGGAATTGGTGAATATCTCGTTGAACCCGGTCCCTGCCAGGTAATTGGCAATTTTTTCCTTGTACGCTTCTTCCTGCGCATGGGTTTCCACAGATGGGGCAATCGTGATCATGGCCGGTATCTCAATATTATCGAGCCCGTCTATCCGCATGATCTCTTCCACAATATCGGCGCCGATGGAAATATCCGGTTTACTAAATGGAACGGATACCCGCATTTCATCTGCCCCTTCTTTCAATAATTCAAATCCCAGGCTGCTGAGGATATTTTTGACAGTATCTGCGTGATAATTTTTGCCACTTAATTTTTTTAAGTAGTGATATTTAAGGGACACTTCTGTCTTTTCCTTTGGTGCAGGGTAAACATCTACGATATCACTGGCAATTTCACCACCGGCAATTTCTTTGATCATCATTACGGCACGTTTCAAAACGTTCACAGCATTGCTGATGTCAACACCTTTTTCAAAACGGGTAGCAGCATCTGTACGCAGACCATGGCGTAAAGATGTTTTGCGGATATTGATGGGATTGAACCATGCACTCTCTAAGAAAATATTTTTTGTGGAGGCAGTTACACCACTGCTCAAACCTCCATAAACCCCGCCGATACACATGGGTTCCTGTACATTGCAGATCATGAGGTCCTCTGCTGATAATTTTCTTTCTTTATCATCCAGTGTAACAAAAGGAGTGCCTTCCGTTAAGTTTTTTACGATGATCTTATTTCCTTTTATTTTACCTGCATCAAAAGCGTGCAGGGGTTGACCGGTTTCGTGTAAAATAAAATTGGTGATGTCTACAATATTATTGATGGGCCTGAGGCCAATACTTTTTAATTTTTCCTGTAACCATTTAGGGCTTTCGGCGATAGTTACACCCTGTATGCTTACACCGGCATAACGCTGACAGGCATCCGCATTTTCAATAACAACTTCCATCTGCAGACCCTGGTGATCTACTTTAAAATTATTCTTAAACGGCGACCTAACCGTTGCTTCAGTTTTATTATGATGTGCTAAATAAGCGCATACATCTTTTGCTACACCTAAATGACTCATGGCATCAATGCGGTTGGGCGTGAGGCCGATTTCAAAAATAAAATCTTCACTTAACTGAAAATATTCGGCTGCAGAAGTACCCGGCTTGGTATCGGCAGGTAATATCATAATACCTGCGTGGCTTTGCCCCAAACCAATTTCATCTTCGGCACAGATCATTCCCTGGCTTTCTACTCCACGGATCTTCGCTTTCTTCATCGTCATTGGTTCGCCTCCAATGGGATAAATAGTAGCACCGATGGTGGCCACCACTACTTTTTGCCCTGCAGCAACATTGGGTGCGCCGCAAACGATCTGCAATAATTCGCTGTTACCTGTATTTACTTTGGTGAGTTTTAATTTGTCTGCATCAGGATGTTTTTCACATTCCATCACTTCGCCAATCACTAACCCCTTCAGCCCACCTTTTACCGCTTCGTATTTTTCAAGACTTTCCACTTCCAGTCCGATAGCAGTTAAAATTTTGCTTAGTTTTTCTGGATCGATCTTTTCGGGCAGGCCTACCTGTCCGGTAGGCAGGCCTGCCTGTCCGGTAGGCAGGTATTCATTAAGCCAGTTGTAACTAATTATCATTTATTTTTTCTTTTACAATGCAGCAAAGATAGTTTTTTGAAAACTAAGCCGGAAAGGGCGGAACAATAAACTAAGCATACATTTTCAATAGTGCAAGGCATGGGGCGGGATAAAGTGGTGTAAAAAGAAAATTTCGGCAACAAAGAATTGTTAATAAATATCAGGAGAAAGCCAATTTTACTGATTTTAACCCTGTGAATTCCCTGTGAGTAATTAATTAATGATGGTAATAAACTATCTTTATGGGGGATAAACATGTGGAAAATAGCTGTAAAAAACTGTTTAAGGTTGATGTGGATAAAAATGAAGTCAACGGGATCATTCAATTGCTGTTACCTTAGCCACCTACAGTTATTAACCCTAATAAGCAACAGGCATAAACATGGAACTTACTAATTTTAATAAAGATAAAAAGGCCCGCCGTAAAGCAATACCCGACGTTAGTTCAATGATGTATGGTAAGGTTCCTCCGCAAGCAAAGGAACTGGAAGAAGCCGTATTGGGTGCGATCATGCTTGAAAAAAGTGCATTCGACACTGTTGTTGAAATATTGAAACCCGAATGTTTTTACATAGAGGCCAACCAACGGATATTTAAAGCCATGCAGGGGCTGGCCATTAAAAGTCTTCCCATTGATCTGCTGACCGTTGTTGAGGAATTAAAATTCCGCGAAGAGCTTGACCTTGTTGGCGGCCCTTATTACGTTACGCGGCTAACCAATGCCGTTGTGTCTTCTGCCAATATAGACGCACACTCAAGGATCGTGCTGCAAAAATTTATCCAGCGTGAACTGATCCGCATCAGCGGCGAAATAATTGGTGATGCTTACGAAGACAGCACAGATGTTTTTGATATGCTTGATGAAGCAGAAAGCAAACTCTTTGAGATCACCAATAATCACCTGCGTAAGAACTTTGATACGATTGATACGGTATTGGTAAAGACCATCCAGCGTATTGAGGACATGCGTAACCGTCAGGAAGATATAACCGGTGTACCTACCGGCTTCCCTTCACTGGACAGGATTACCTATGGTTGGCAATCTACCGACCTGATCGTTTTAGCGGCCCGCCCCTCTGTGGGTAAAACAGCTTTTGCACTCAACCTGGCAAGAAGTGCAGCTTTACATCCTACCAAACCCACGGCTGTAGGTTTTTTCAGCCTTGAGATGAGCAGCGGGCAGCTGGTTCAGCGTATACTCAGTGCCGAGAGTGAGATATGGCTGGAAAAAATTGCCCGTGGAAAACTGGAAGAACATGAAATGAAGCAATTGTACAAAAGAGGAATAGAACGATTATCGAAAGCGCCAATTTTCATTGATGATACGGCAGCACTGAATATTTTTGAGCTAAGGGCCAAGTGCCGGCGTTTAAAAAATAAACACAATATCGGGCTCATCATCATCGACTACCTGCAATTGATGAGTGGCGCCGGCGAAAACCGTAATGGCAACCGTGAGCAGGAGATCAGCCGTATTTCAAGAGACCTGAAAGGATTGGCAAAAGAATTACAGGTACCCATCATTGCATTATCACAGTTGAGCCGTGAAGTGGAGAAAAGAAAAGAAGGAAATAAGATCCCCCAGCTGAGTGACCTGCGTGAATCAGGTGCCATTGAGCAGGATGCTGATCTTGTTATGTTCATGTACCGCCCCGAATATTACGATATTACCGCCAATGAATTTGGTGAAAGCAATAAAGGAGAAACTTTTGTAAAGATAGCCAAGCACCGTAACGGCAGCCTGGATACGGTAAAACTGAAAGCCTTATTACATATACAAAAATTTGTAGAAGAAGAGGGTGGCGGCGATTTCAGCGGTGCATTACCACAGGGCGGAAACTGGAAACCGGTAAAAACAGATGATGCCGATGGCGCAAAATTGTATATTCAAAAAGGAAGTAAGATGAATGACGGGGAGTATGATGAGGAATCGCCTTTTTAAAACAATTAGTTCTTTAAATTGTATCATGAAGAGTGGATCCTGTTTTCACTCTTCATTTTTATTTTAACCTTATTATTACTGATGAATAAACTGCTTTTAGTTTTAATGTTATGCTCGGGCAAAGTTATCGCACAAAAAAATTGTGATAGCAGCAGGTTACCCATTGTTTTCGTACACGGTTTCATGGCCAGTGGAGATACCTGGGCAACACAGGTACAGCGATTCAGCACCAATGGTTTTTGCGAAAGCCGTTTATTTACATTTGATTGGAATACTTTCGGAGCTGATCAAAAGCAGGATTCATTACTCGATGTTTTTATTAATAATGTCCTGGATCATTCGCATGCAAGGCAAATTAATCTTGTAGGTCATTCTGCTGGAACGGGCTTGTGTTTTGGCTACCTGAAAGATTCTCTCCATGCTTTAAAAGTGGCGCACTATGTAAATATTGCGGGTTTTAAGATGAAATCGGCTGCAGGCCCCCGGGGGATTATACCCACGCTCAATATTTACAGTGCCGGGGACAATGTAGTGCCCGGCAGTGATATTCCCGGTGCCCAAAATATCAGGCTTATCGGGAAAGACCATTTACAGGCAGCTACTTCTGAAGAAAGTTTTTCAGCCATGTACAATTTTTTTACTGACAGCGAGCAGGTACCCATCACCGTTATAGGCAGATCAGAAAATGCATCTGTCTCAGTAGGAGGTAGGGCAGTATTGCTGGGAGATAATAAACCTGTACCGGATAGCTTCATTGTTTATTTATTCAATCCGGAAACGGGAAAGCGTTTTTTCAACAAGGCGCACAAACCTACAGGTGCATATACAGGCTGGTGTGTATTCAATAAAGATGGCAGATGGGGCTTTGAACTGAAGAAGGGTAGTTATATGGAATTTGAGGTTCATCCTGAAAAAGGCCGCCGCCTGTTTTATTTTTTTGAACCTCCCTTGCGAAGCAATCAAAACATGTACATCCGTACACTTCCCCAAAGCGGCATGTTGTCAACAATGCTGGGTAATATTCCGGCAGACGATGAGCAAACTGCATTGGTCATCTTTTCCTCCAACCAGGCGGTGATTGCCGGCAGAGACAGCCTGGCTATTGATTCTATTCCATTATCCACGGCTGCATTGGCACCGGCTTCCAAAACGGCGATCGCTTTTTTTGTATTTGATGATGGCGATAAAATTTCTTCCGCGTTGGCATTGAAGCGTTTTAAAGCGGCGCCATTTTTAAGCGGTGCAGATGTGTTCATTAAGGCAGATGACAGCAAGACCATGCGGGTGTATTATAATGGCCGCAGCATGGTATTGCCCAAAAGGAAAAGTAAAGAGGGTATCATGATCGCTGTTTTTAATTAATTTTCGGCAATATGCGTGACGCACAACAAATAAACCTTCCTTTTTTTTATTATGAAAAAGTTGCAGATCCAGGCAATACTTTTGTTATGGATGAGGCAACAAGTAAGCATATTGTGCAGGTATTGCGTATGCAAACCGGGGAGCAACTGCAATTAACCGATGGGAAAGGCAATTTATTGACTGCTGAAATAACAGACAATAACAAAAAAAGATGTGCCGTAACGAGTTTAGAAATACTGGTCATCGACCATCCACCATTTACCGTCACCATCGCCATTTCCTTAATAAAAAATGTCAACCGATTTGAATGGTTCCTTGAAAAAGCAACAGAGATCGGCGTTAATGAGATCATCCCATTAATATGTGAGCGTACAGAAAAACAAAACTTTCGTTACGACAGGATGAAAACGATTGTAGTAAGTGCCATGTTACAAAGCCAGCAGTGTTGGTTACCCGTTTTACACGAGCCAAAAAAAATTGAAACTGTCCTGCCTGGTTCCCCACATCAACAGAAATTCATCGCCCACTGCATGGAAGAAGAAAAAAGAAACCTTGCGGATATGGTGAATGAAAACCTTTCTTCAAAAATCATACTGATAGGCCCTGAAGGCGATTTTACAAAAAATGAAATTGAAATGGCTGTTCAGCATCATTTTATCCCTGTTGCATTAGGCAATAACAGGTTGAGGACAGAAACTGCAGGGATTGTAGGCGCAACACTTTTAACCCAACTATAAATTATCATCTTTCGTTGTATCAATACTCGGTGTTCTCAATTCCACGGGTTTTTTGCTTCGCTTACGTAATTGTAAATTCAACAATTCCACGCTCAAAGAAAATGCCATGGCAAAATATACATAGCCGTGTGGTATTTCAAAATTTTGCAAGTGTACACCATCAACGATCAGTGTAAAGGCGATCAATATTAAAAATGATAATGCCAGCATTTTAAAAGTGGGGTGCTGGTTAATGAGCCTGCTTATCCGTCTTGCAAAGATGAACATCAGCAGCATGGAAAGCACCACGGCAATAAAACGCACCAATTGCAGTTTGCTCATGCCAACAGATGTGATGATACCATCCACGCTGAAAATAAAATCCACTAAAATGATCTGGCGAATGATAGCGCCAAAACCGGTGCCCGTTCTTTTATGCTCAATCGTTTCATTGGGATCTTCGCCTTCCAGTTTATTATGGATTTCCAGTGTTGTATTTACCAGTAAGAACAGGCCACCGCTTACCATTATGATGTCTTTTAATGAAACAGGGTGTTTCCAAAGTTTAAACATTTCTTTCTCACCATTCAGTAAAGATCCCAGCACATACAAAAGGGCAATTCGTATCACCATGCCTGCGATCATCCAGGCAGTGGAAGCCTGTTTTTTTTCCTTTTCCGTTTTTAATTTTCCTAAAATGATGGAAACAAAGATCACATTGTCTATCCCCAGCATTATTTCCATTAAGGTTAATGCTAATAGGCCGGTTATACCATCGGTGGTAAATAATTGGGACAACTCATCCATGCTGAAAATGTTTATAAAATTTAGATTGCTTTACAGATCCTCTTCACAATTCCGGGCCCTTCATAAATAAAACCTGTCCATACCTGCACCAGGGATGCACCAGCTGCTATTTTTTCTTTTGCGTCTTCACCTGTAAAAATTCCACCGCTTGCAATAATAGGAATTTGCCCGTTTGTTTTTTGAAAAATGTATTTTATCATTGCGGTGCTTCTTTTTTGCAAAGGCTTTCCACTTAAGCCCCCCATTCCGATTTTCTGTATTTGCCTGTTGCCCATTGTTAACTGCTCGCGGCTAATAGTAGTATTCGTTGCAACAATGCCATCCAATTTTATTTCCACAGCCAAATCGATCACATCATCTAACTGGCCGGCAGTTAAGTCAGGCGATATTTTCAGGAATATTGGTTTTTTAACGCTTAATGCTTCACTTTTAATCCTTAACTGATTGAAAATTTTTCTCAACGAATCTTTTTCCTGCAATTCTCTTAAGCCGGGTGTATTGGGACTGCTTACATTCACTACAAAATAATCTACATAGTGATGTAAAGCACTAAAACAAATTTCATAATCTTTCCAGGCATCTTCATTTGAAGTGAGTTTATTTTTGCCGATGTTACCCCCGATTATCAGTTGACGGTTGGCAGTTGACAGTTGACTGTTCTTCCATTCCGATAATCTTTTTGCAATAGCAACAACACCATCGTTATTGAAACCCATACGGTTAATGAGTGCTTTATCTTTTTTTAAACGGAACAGGCGTGGCTTATCGTTACCGGCCTGCGGCAGGGGAGTAACAGTACCTATCTCAACAAAGCCAAAACCCAGGGCTTCCAGCTCATTTAAATATTTTGCATTTTTATCAAAACCGGCACCAAGGCCAACCTTATTGGGGAATTGAATATTGAATATTGAATATTGAGTACTCCCTTGCGGTTTGAAGCCTGCTGTTATCAAACTTTTTAAAAAACCGATCTTACAGGCCAACCTCAGCACATTCATTGAAAAATAATGCACCCATTCGGGGCTAAACAAAAACAAAATATTGCGGAGTATCCTGTACATAGAATTGTTGCGAAGATAATTTAGTTTTCCTTTTGGATTTTCCGGGGGAAATGATAACTTTGGTACATAAGGTTGCATAAACAACCTTTCTGGTAATGGCGATGTTTCCTGGTTCATAGCGAACGAAACCTTGCCTTTGGCCATGAGTTATGAACCATTAACCAAGAAATTTTCATTATGCAGGAAGCATATATAGTAGCAGGATACAGAACAGCTATTGCGAAAAGTAAAAAGGGCGGGTTCCGTTTTACCAGGCCGGATGACCTGGCCGTAACTGTTATTAAAGGATTACTGGCCAGTGTACCGCAATTGGACGTAAAAAGAGTGGATGATGTAATTGTTGGTAATGCTGTGCCTGAAGCCGAGCAGGGATTACAGGTAGGCAGGATCATTGCAGCAAAAGCTGTTGGCTTTCATGCACCGGGAATTACCATTAATCGTTATTGCGCCAGCGGACTGGAAAGTATTGCCATGGCCACTGCTAAGATAAGAACAGGTATGGCCGAATGTATCATTGCAGGCGGAACAGAAAGTATGAGCATGGTACCTACAGCCGGGTGGAAAACTGTTCCTTCTTATGCCATTGCCAAAGATGAACCGGATTATTATTTAAGTATGGGATTAACAGCTGAAGCTGTTGCTAAGGAATATAATGTGAGCCGCGAAGACCAGGATGCATTCAGCTATAATAGTCATTTAAAAGCAGGGAATGCAATAAAAGCGGGGTTTTTCAAAACCGGTATCCTTCCCATTACGGTTGAAGAAGTGTATTTAGATGGCAAAGGAAAAAAACAGAACAGGAATTATACGGTGGATACCGACGAAGGCGTAAGGGCAGATACGTCGACTGAAGGATTGGCAAAGTTAAAACCTGCATTTGCGTTAGGCGGCTCCGTTACTGCAGGTAATTCTTCCCAAACCAGTGACGGTGCTGCATTTGTGATTGTGATGAGTGAAAGGATGGTGAACGAGCTGGACTTAAAACCTATTGCCCGTTTGGTGAATTGCGCCAGTGCGGGCGTTCATCCCCGTATCATGGGTATTGGACCGGTGGAAGCAGTACCCAAGGTACTGAAGCAGGCAGGTATGAACCTATCACAGATTGACCTCTTTGAATTGAATGAAGCATTTGCCTCACAGGCAGTAGCAGTAATAAGGACACTTGAACTAAATCCTGCAATTGTAAATATTAACGGAGGGGCCATCGCTCTTGGTCATCCATTAGGTTGCACGGGTTGTAAACTAACCATCCAGCTCACCAATGATATGAAAAGGCTGAATAAAAAATACGGCATCGTTACAGCCTGTGTTGGCGGCGGGCAGGGTATTGCAGGAATAATTGAAAATATCAAATAATTATTTTAACTTTATTCCAGTGATTATTTTATCTTACTAATTATTAGGTTGAAACAGGAATCTAATAATAATTATCCCCCCCTAATTAAACTTTTTTAAACCAGTTTAGTCATAACAATTTATATAACTGTTACCTAAATATACTGTAATGGATAGAAGAGAATTTCTTACTGCCGGAAAAGTTAAAAAGGCAGCCCCTGTAAAATTTGCTTCACCCACCAGAACCCTAAGCGGCACCAATCCGTATACAGGTACCTGGGGTACCAATGAAGTGATCCATCTTTTAAAGCGAACTATGTTTGGCGCCAAAAAAGCCGATGTGGATTTCTTTAAAGCGATGACAATGAGCCAGGCTGTTGATTACCTGCTGAATGTTACACCGGCACAAACACAACCTTCGCCCCCCGTAAAAAATTATTCTAATTCGGTTACAGCCGGTGATCCTGATCAGGCCATAGCAGCCGGACAAACCTGGGTGAATATCAATACCACCGATGGTGGCGTTGATTCTGCCAGGGTATACTCATTTAAGAACTGGTGGCTGGGCCAGATGATAACCCAGGAAAGAAATATCCTGGAAAAAATGACCTTGTTCTGGTCCAATCATTTTTCCACAGAAGCGGATGTGATCGGTCGGGCCATCTGGTGCTACCAGATCAATGCCGTACACCGTAAAAATGCGGTTGGTAATTTCAAACAATTTGTTCAGGAAATTACTACAAGCACAGGAATGCTTCGGTACCTCAATGGATATCTTAATACCAATACAGCGCCGGATGAAAATTATGGAAGAGAATTACAGGAATTATTTACTGTGGGGAAAGGAGCAAATAATGCAACCCAGGC
>JAYWAN010000113.1:0-13224 GCA_043782405.1 Chitinophagaceae bacterium | reverse complement strand
AAAAGTGATGCCCGTTAATCTGTACACGGGCAACAAAACATTTATAACTCCCGCAGAACTGAACAGTGCCGAAGCCCTGATGGAATTTAAGTTTGCTGATGCCATTGATAAACTTTCACAAACCGATAAGCCCATGGTGGCTTACTCTATCGGTAACGGAGAACCGCAGGATGTAAGGATCTACGACCTCGTGGAAAATGTGCTGAAACCTGATTATAACCTGCAGCAGTTTAATCTTAATACCCTGCCGGCCATACCCGATACTTTCAAATTGCTGGTGATGGTAAAACCCACACAAACTTTCAGCGACCAGGAGAAATTAAAGATCGACCAGTTTGTAATGCGGGGCGGTAAATTATTGTTCTTTATCGACAAACTGAATGCCGAAATGGACAGCCTGCGCATCAAGAATGAAGTGATTGCTTATGACCGGGGATTGGAACTGAATGACCTCCTCTTCAAATACGGCGCAAGGGTCAACAGCGATCTTGTAATGGACCTTCAATGCGATTTTTTGCCCTTTGATGTAACTGGTAACGGGCAATACGAATACCTGCATTGGAATTATTTTCCTTTGTTTGAAACAAAATCCAATCATATCATCAATAAGAACCTGGGACTTGTTTCGGGCAGGTTTTCGAATTCAATAGACACCGTGGAAGCAGAAGGTATAAGCAAAACAATATTGTTGAGTTCTTCCCCCAATTCCAGGAGTATTGCTACCCCCACGCTCATCAGCGGAAAAGAAAATGTGAATGCGCCTGAAGATAATAAATTCAAAAAAGCAAATATCCCGGTGGCGGTATTACTGGAGGGGAAATTTCAATCGCTTTTCTCCAACCGTTTATCACTGTCCATGAATGATTCGCTGATAAAATATGGTGCAATATTTCAATCGCAGTGCATCAATGATAACAGGATAATTATAGTTGCTGATGGCGATATCGTACTCAATTCTGTTCAAAAGAATGAACCCCTGCCCATGGGGATGAACCCCTTCACCTATGGATCGCAATACCAGTACCAGTTTGCCAATAAAGATTTTTTACAGAACTGTCTCGATTACCTGGTCAATCCATCAGGCCTTTCTGAAGCAAAGGCAAAGGATTATACTTTACGTTTATTGGATCCTAAAAAACTGGCTGCACAAAAAACCACCTGGCAACTTATAAATATTGTACTGCCGGTATTGCTGGTATTTTTATTTGCCATTATTTATCAGTGGAGGAGAAAAAGAAAATACAGCCGTAAATAAAATGGATAAGACACAGGTAATATATATTGTTTTCAGCGTTATGATTGTCGTAGCATTGATCTTCGACCTTGGGTTACTTAGTAAAAAGAACCAGATCATCAGTTTAAAGACCGCATTGATACAAACTATATTCTGGGTTTTGTTATCTGTTGCTTTTTGCGGCTTTATCTGGCTGGAGAACAAGAATGGTAATGGGCAGGCAGATGCCGTGTCTTATATTTCGGCATATCTCCTGGAGTGGTCACTTTCCATCGATAATATTTTTGTCTTTATCATCATCTTCTCTTTTTTTAAAGTGAAGGAAAATAATTATTCCCGGGTACTGTTGCTGGGTATTTTGATGGCCGTCGTTTTCAGGATAATCTTTATTGCAGCGGGAACATCGCTGGTGGCAAGGTTCGATTGGATCATGTACATCTTTGGCGCCTTCCTGGTATATACCGGAATAAAACTTTTTGTACAGAAGGAAGAAGAAGAATTCAATCCGGAAGAGAGCATTGCTTTTCGCCTGATGAAGAAATTTATGCGCACCACTAATGAAGAGCCTAATGGAAGATTTGTCATTGTAAAGAATAAAAAGGCTTACTTTACCAAGTTAGCCATGGTGGTGGTTATGCTGGGATTAATAGACATTGTTTTTGCGGTTGACTCTATCCCGGCGGTTTTTTCAATCATCCCTGATCCCGAAAAAAAATTACTGATCTATTCTTCCAATATATTTGCTGTGCTGGGTTTGCGCAGTTTATTTTTTCTACTCAGGGGTGCTGCCAGCAAATTTGATTACCTGCAGCAGGGGATCGCTATCGTATTATTATTTATCGGTTTAAAAATGCTGGTAGAATATTTTGATGTACATATCCCTGTGTGGGTTTCCTTACTGGTGATTGTAGTCTGTATCACTACGTCAATCATTTACTCTGCTTATCATAAAAGAAAAGGAGCGCCCAAAAATATCATTGAATAAAATGGGCTGCTGAATACCGGCTCAGCCAAAATGCATAATTTCATTTTTTAAAATAATAGTTTGAGTTATACTATTGCACAGATCATCCCCGTAATAAAGGCAAAGCCGCTGCAACAGGCCAGTGACGCAGTCATTGAACAGATTTTACTGGATAGCCGCAAATTATTGTTTCCTGCCAGTTCAATATTTTTTGCGTTGGGCGGACCAAGGCGTAACGGGAATTTGTTTATACCTGAATTATATAAGAAAGGCATCAGGAGTTTTGTAGTGGATGAAAATTTTGTGGATGCGGCGCCAGTGAATTTTCCCGGCGCAAATTTTTTACAGGTCCCCGACACTTTGCAGGCATTGCATTTACTTACTGCATTTCACCGGCAACAATTTGATTTTCCTGTTATAGGTATTACAGGTAGTAATGGAAAAACGATTGTGAAAGAATGGCTCTACCAGCTTTTGCAAAACGATTACAATATTGTCCGCAGTCCGAAGAGTTATAATTCACAGATCGGTGTACCACTCAGCGTTTGGCAAATGAACAGTGCGCATAACCTCGGGATTTTTGAAGCCGGTATTTCGCAGCCGGGCGAAATGCAGCAACTGGAAAAGATCATTTCACCAACAATAGGTGTTTTTACTAACATCGGCGAAGCGCATGGCGAAGGGTTCCTGAATATCCGTCAAAAGATCAACGAGAAATTAAAACTCTTTGTACACAGCGACCTGCTCATTTATTGTGCCGATGATCCCGATATCAATGACGCAGTAAATACTTTTAAAAATAATGTAAGGGCTGGTGATGATGATTTCCGGCTTTTCTCCTGGAGTAAAAAAGAAACCGCTACGCTCCAGATCATTTCGATTGAGAATAAAGGAACACAGACCGTTATTACCACTGTCTTTAATGAGAAAACAATAAAATTCAGCATCCCTTTTTCAGACGAAGCTTCTATTGAAAATGCCATTACCTGTTGCTGTGTGTTGCTGCAGTTGGGTATCAGTAATGCAACTGTTGCCAAAAGAATGCTGTTACTGCGCCCTGTGGAAATGCGGCTCGAGCTGAAACAAGGGATCAACAACTGCTCTGTTATCAATGATAGTTATAGTGCCGATATCAATTCATTGACGATCGCATTGGATTTTTTACAGCATCAGCAGCAGCATCCAAAACATACATTGATACTAAGCGATATTTTGCAATCGGGTAAAAGCAGTGCAGACCTTTATAAGGATGTAGCGTTTATTCTTCAGCAAAAAAATATCAACCGCTTTATTGGTATCGGTCCTGAGATAATGCGGCAGGCAGGCGCTTTTAAAAATATCAGTGAAGCAGCCTTCTTTTCTTCCACTGCAGAATTCAAACAGCAATTCCATTCACAGCATTTTCACGACGAGACTATTTTGCTGAAAGGCGCCAGGTTGTTTGAGTTTGAACAGATCAGCCACTTATTGGAACAGAAAGTGCACCAAACGGTTTTGGAAATAAACCTGAATGCGATCACACATAACCTTAAGGCCTACCAGCAGCAACTAAACCCGGGGGTGCAGTTGATGGCCATGGTAAAAGCATTCAGTTATGGCAGCGGCGGTTTTGAAATTGCCAACCTGCTGCAATTTCATAAAGTGGATTATTTGGCCGTGGCTTATGCCGATGAAGGAGTGGAGTTGCGCAAAGCCGGCATCTCCTTACCCATTATGGTAATGAATGCCGAAGAAACCACTTTTGATGTACTGGTGCAATACAGCCTTGAACCGGAATTATTTTCTTTCGGTATTTTAACAGCTTTTGAGAATTATTTAAAACAATCGGGTATCACCAATTATCCTGTGCATATTGAGCTGGATACAGGAATGCGGCGCCTGGGATTTGAACAAAATGATATGGAAGCATTGTGTAAAAAATTATCATCAACTGAACATTTTAAAGTACAAACGGTATTTTCTCATTTGGCGGCCAGCGATGATATTGCCCATGATGATTTTACACAATACCAGGCTGCAGCTTTTTTACACGGTTGCCAATTATTGAAAAAAGCCCTGGGTTATCCTTTTGTTAGGCATATTGCCAATACAAGTGCCATACACCGGCATAAAGAACTGCAGTTTGATATGGTTCGTTTAGGCATTGGATTGTATGGTGTAGACAGCGACCCTGCCATCCAGCAGCAGTTGAAAAATGTTACCACATTAAAGACCACGATCTCGCAAATAAAGAAAGTGAAGGCGGGCGAAAGCGTTGGCTACAGCCGCAAAGGAGTAGCTGCAAAAGATTCACTTATTGCCACCGTGCGTATAGGCTATGCCGATGGTTACCCCCGCCTGCTGAGCAATGGCGACGGTAAGATGTTAGTGAATGAGCAATTGGCTCCGGTGATTGGTAATGTGTGTATGGATATGACCATGCTTGATGTAACGGGGCTTGGCGCAAATGAAGGCGATGAAGTAATTGTTTTTGGTGAGCAGCTACCCGTTGCCGAAATGGCCGCCTGGGCACATAGCATCGCCTATGAAATACTAACAGGAATTTCACAAAGGGTGAAGAGAGTGTATTACGAAGAATAAACCTGATAGCAGGCAATAACCTCATACCACCCGATCTTATTTCTTATTAGTTTTAAAAACAGGTATACGGTGTAGACGGAATAAAATCACTAAAAAAGATAATAACACGCAAATAATGATCAGCATAATCAGAACGGATTTCACTAACCCCGACTTCCGTGCCCTGGTGGCTCTTTTGGATGAGGACCTGCAGATACGTGATGGTGCGGAGCACAGTTTTTATGCCCCATTTAATAAACTCGATAAAATTAAGGAGGCGGTGGTTGCATATATTGGCGTGGAGCCGGTTGGGTCGGGTGCATTAAGGGCATATACTGCCCAAACCGCCGAGATCAAAAGGATGTTTGTAAAACCTCAATTCAGGGGCCGGGGTATAGCCCAAAATATTCTATCTGCATTGGAAGCATGGGCAAAAGAACTCAATTTCTCCACCTGTATTTTAGAGACCGGAAAAAAACAACCCGAAGCGATCAGTTTGTATCAAAAGGCGGGTTATACATTTATCCCGAATTACGGGCAATATGAAAATATGGAGAACAGTGTTAGTATGAAAAAAATTCTCAGTGAAAATTGAAGCCTGGCCACCTTATGAAGTAGGCAGGCCTTACACATTTTAACTTTCCCGGGTCAGCCATTAAGCCCTAAACGCATATCTTTGCGACCATTATGAAGACAAGACAGGTTACATTTATCATATTACTGATTTTGATTGCTGACCAGGCACTAAAACTGTGGGTAAAAACCCATTACCATCTGGGCGATCAGCATAAAGTAGTGGGTAGCGGCTTCCAGCTTTATTTTGTTGAAAATGCCGGGATGGCTTATGGTTGGAAATTTGGCGGCAATTGGGGAAAACTGGCCCTTACTGTATTCAGGATGGCGGCTGTGATCTTCGGTACCTGGTACCTGGGAAAAATAATCAAAGAAAAATATCATAAGGGCTTTATCATTTGCGCAGCCCTGGTTTACGCGGGTGCATTGGGTAATTTGATCGATTCGTCTTTTTATGGCATGCTGTTTGACAAAGGAATGACTTTTGATCCTGCAATAAAAGATTATGTTGGATATGCAGGCCTGGCTAAGCCTACGGGTCATGGATACTCCTCATTCTTACATGGCAATGTGGTAGATATGCTGTATTTCCCTTTGATAGATGGTAATTTCCCTTCCTGGTTCCCCTTCTGGGGCGGAGAAAGGTTCCAGTTCTTCCAGCCGATCTTTAACCTGGCCGATGCTTCCATTTCTGCAGGGGTCATCAGCATTCTTGTATTCCAAAAAAGGTTTTTTAAGCAGCGAAATAAGAAGGAATTGCATCATACTGTGGAAACAGGGGCATTGGTGAATGATGAATCGCAGGTTTCATAAAAAACTTATCTTTATTTTTCTAAATATTTTTGGGATATGAAAATTTCTACGTTGGCTCTTATTGCAGTAGCTGTTTTGGTAACATTTACAGCCTGCCAGAAGGAACTTAATTTCGATAATGGAGGGGTTTCTTTCGGTTCACTTAAAAGTGCAACCACCGGGGACTGCCTGCCCTCTACTTTATATGGTATTTATAAAAAAGACAGCGTTTTAACTACGGATAATTACATCGATGTACAGGTAGGTGTTTTAATTCCCGGCACATTTGATATCAGGTCTGATACCGTCAACGGTTATTCCTTCAGTAAAACCGGTAATGTTGGCAGCGGTTTAAACACCATCAGGTTATATGCCAGTGGCAAACCTGTTGCATCGGGTACAAATACTTTTACTATCAGGTACGATTCAACCGTATGTACATTTAATGTTACTGTAATTACAAGCACAGCTGGCGGTGCTATCTATACATTTGGCGGGGCCCCGGGTACTTGTTCAAATGGCGGTGTTCCTCCTGCGGGTACCTATACGGCCGGTATTGCTATGACTGCAGCCAATACAGTCACCATGAGTGTTAATGTAACTGCTATTGGAACTTATGCATTGACCACCACTGCAAACGGGGTAACTTTTGCATCAGGTGGAAATTTTAGTAGCCCTGGTGTTCAAAGCATTACTTTCACCGCTTCGGGTACACCATCAGCAACCGCCAATACCTATACCTACCCAGTTACCAATGGTTCCAGTAACTGTAGTTTTACGATAACTTATACTGCAGTGGGATCCGCAGCTGTATATTCTTTAAGTGGTGCGCCTGGTTCATGTACCCCGGCAACTGTTAATGGAACTTATACCGCAGGCACTGCATTAACTACAGCTAATAATGTTAATGTTGAAGTTAACGTGATTACTCCCGGTACTTATACATTAAGTACCGACCTGCAAAACGGAATGCGTTTCACCGCTTCCGGTACATTTAGCTCAACAGGATTAAAAACAGTAACCCTATTACCCGCTCCGGGCAGCAATCCCGTTGCCGGAAATATCACCACTACAATGACCCCACAGATCGGAACTTCGGCCTGTACATTTGATATTCCTGTTGGTGCACCTTCAGACCGAGTATACACTTTTAAAATAGGAACAACTACTTACACCGGGCCATGCAGTGGTGCATTGCTTGGGGCCGTTCCGGATGCCATGACTATTACAGGAGGTTCGGGGGTTAATTTCTTTAGCCTTACCCTCAACAACCAGGTGGGCGCAGTAACTACAGGGGCTTATTCGGGTACATCACTTGCAGGAATGTACGCATCATTCCAATATTTAGAGGGAATCCCGACTCCAACAATTTTATTGGTCGGAGATCCCAATTTACCGATACCTTTTAATACAAATTTAAGTGCAACGATCACTACACTTGATATGGTCAATAAGGTTGTACAAGGAACATTCAGCGGAACTGTTCGTGATGCAACTTTTGCTTTAATCACTATTACAAACGGAACATTCAAAGCTGATTTTTAGAAA
The DNA here is from genome assembly GCA_043782405.1 of Chitinophagaceae bacterium. Lineage (GTDB taxonomy): Bacteria > Bacteroidota > Bacteroidia > Chitinophagales > Chitinophagaceae > Ferruginibacter. The sequence continues at coordinate 5,554 of JAYWAN010000113.1, read as the reverse complement.
ATTTATTGAAATATTTTTAAGATAACAGCGTTATAATTTTTGTATACTCGTTTTGAAAAACCTAAAATACAAATAATTGAAAAAAGGAAACCTTTATATTTTATTAGTGATTGGGTCTGCTATATTTTTTTCCTGTAAAAAAGAATATAGCCTGGAAAACGGTGGGAACCTGACGAACCCGTTAATTGTTGGCACCAATTGCCGTATCAGCCAGATCGCTTACTATGATAGTGCAAGCGGTGTTTCCCTGGGTTCTATTGCGGCAAGCATCAATCTTAAGGATACGGTGACACAGATAATAAAATTTGACAGTGTTGGTAATACCATACTTTTTTTAGCCACTATAAATTACGCAACGGATACCATTTATATTAATGCGGATGAATATTTTATTTCGGACCTGGCGAATGGTGGCCGTATCAGCAGGCTGCATGGCCTCACAGATCCTAACGATCCTTTTTCCCCGCAGTTTGACACAGATTATGGCTACGATGCAGCAGGCCATCTTATTACAAAAATATCCAGTTTCACCGGCAGCCCCTCTTTTCCGTTCTATGAAGTGGATTACACTTACCTGGGCGGTAACCTTACTCATATGGATGGTATAGATATATTTACCGCCGATAAGGTGGTGGATGCAGATATCGGTTACTACAGTAATATAACGCCTCAGAAATTTTTATACCTTTTCCCCGATGAGTTGAGCTACACGCATTATAACCAGTTTTTCAATTTTGGTAAAAAGCCAATTAATGCCATAAAAGATTTGAAAGTGCGTTATTATGACCCGGGGAATGTACTGAGGGACTCAACCGTTTCCAGCTTCAGCACCTATATCATGAGCCGCGATAATTATGTACTGAGCGTATACATGAACGGCGATGACCAGTTCAGCATCCCGGCTGATGCAGGTAAACTAACGTTCTCGTATAAGTGCAAGTAATTATTAATTTATCTTACCCACCATATTTGCCGGTACCACCCATTCATCAAACTGCTCGGGGGTAACATAGCCCAGTTTAACGGCCATTTCCTTTAAAGTGGTTCCTTCATGATGTGCTTTCTGTGCAATTTCGGCGGCTTTGTAGTAACCGATCTTTGTATTAAGTGCTGTAACCAGCATCAATGAATTATCAACATGCTTTTTGATATTGGCTTCAATAGGCTCCAGTCCAACCGCACATTTATCATTGAAACTTACACAGCCATCGCCGATCAGTCTTGCACTGTGTAAAAAATTATAGATCATCACCGGTTTAAAAACATTCAATTCGAAATGCCCGTTGCTGCCGCCAATGCCAATGGTAACATCATTGCCCATTACCTGCGCGGCTATCATCGTAAGCGCTTCGCATTGCGTGGGGTTTACTTTCCCGGGCATAATGGAAGAGCCGGGTTCGTTGTCGGGTATAAACAGCTCACCAATTCCGCTTCTTGGTCCCGAGGAAAGCATCCGTATGTCATTAGCGATCTTCATCAAACTTACTGCAACTGTTTTTAATGCGCCATGTGCTTCTACGATAGCATCATGTGCAGCCAGGGCTTCAAATTTATTTTCGGCCGTGATGAATGGCAAGCCGGTTAGTTCCGCTATATGTTTTGCAACATTTTCCGAATAATTCGGCGGCGTATTAATGCCTGTACCTACGGCAGTGCCACCCAATGCCAGTTCGCTTAAATGCGCCAGTGTATTTTTTATGGCTTTTAATCCATGATTTAACTGTGATGTGTACCCGCTAAATTCCTGCCCTACGGTTAATGGCGTGGCGTCCATAAAATGTGTTCGCCCGATTTTCACCAGGTTTATAAAAGCCTTGCTTTTTGCCGCCAGTGTATCTCTCAATTTTTCAATTCCGGGAATAGTAGTTTCTACCAAGATCTTATAAGCTGCAATATGCATTGCTGTTGGAAAAGTATCATTGCTCGATTGAGATTTGTTCACATCGTCATTTGGGTGAAGAAACTTTTCCTTGTCATCCAGTTTACCGCCATTGAGTACATGCCCGCGGTAAGCCACAACTTCATTCACATTCATATTGCTTTGGGTACCGCTACCGGTCTGCCAAACTACAAGTGGGAAATATTCATTTAGTTTTCCTGCTAAAATCTCATCACATACTTTACCGATTAGGTCGGATTTTTCTTTTGGCAAAACACCGGCATCTAAATTGGTGAGTGCCGCGGCTTTCTTCAGATAAGCAAAAGCAGCAATGATCTCTTTAGGCATCTTATTAATGTCCTGTGCAATTTTAAAATTATCGATGCTGCGCTGGGTTTGGGCACCATAATACGTATCTGCAGGTACTTTTACTTCACCCATGGTATCTTTTTCTATACGGTATTCCATATATGGCGTTATTATTTGGTTCTATGATTACACCAATTACTATATGCAGGTGTGTAATTATATTCCTGCAAAGGTACGATGCATAGCTAAAATAGTAAAGCTTCTTATTTCTTTTTATATTGCACTAAACAATGTTATGGTAAAACATAGGCAATACTGTTTTTTCTTTCTCTTCATTTTCTCTTTCTCCTTCATTAATACCACTGCACAAGGCAAATTTGACTATAAAGCTCCAGGCGATATCCTGGTTCAGCAAAAGTTAAAAGAATGGGGCCGGCCAAAATTTGGCCTGATGATCACCCGGGGAACTTATAGCCAATGGGGTATTCAAGCAATGCCGCCCGGGTGTTCAAAATTACGGATCAATTACCCCTTTTAAAATGAAAAAAATATCCCTTCTCTTTATCATTCTTATTAACCTTGGCATCCCCGTAACAGCACAACTAAGGCCAACCCCTCAGCAACTGATGTGGCATGGAATGGAGTTTTATCTCTTCATGCATTTTGGTCCCAATACTTTTACCGACCTGGAATGGGGAAAGGGTACAGAGAAAGAAGAAGTATTTAACCCCGTTAACCTGGATTGCAACCAATGGTGCCGCATTGCAAAAGCAGCGGATGCGAAGGGGATCATTATTACAGCAAAACACCATGATGGTTTTTGTTTATGGCCCAGCAAATATTCTGCACATACGGTAAGGGAAAGTAAATGGAAGAATGGGACAGGCGATGTACTGAAAGAATTATCTGCAGCCTGTAAAAAATACGGATTAAAATTCGGCGTTTACCTGTCACCGTGGGACAGGAACCACCCGAAGTACGGGACTGCTGCATACAACGATGTGTTTGTGGATATGCTGAAAGAAATATTTACCAACTATGGCCCCATCTGGGAGCTCTGGTGGGATGGAGCTAATGGTGAAGGCCCCAATGGAAAAAAACAAGTGTATGATTTCAGGAGATTTGAAAATGTTGTAAGAGAAATTTCACCAAACACAATCATCTTCAGCGATATTGGCCCGGATATACGCTGGTGTGGAAACGAAGATGGCATTGCAGGAAAAACGAACTGGAATACATTGGATACTGCCGGTTTTAAAAGAGGGGTAGGCAGCCCGCCGCCAGACAGTTTAAATGCAGGAAACATAAATGGTAAAAACTGGATACCTGCAGAATGTGATGTCAGCATCAGGCCGGGATGGTTCTATCACAGGCATGAGGATGATAAAGTAAAAAGCCCCCGGCAACTTTTTGAACTCTATTTAAAAAGCGTGGGGAGGGGAGCAAATTTATTGTTGAATGTGCCGCCGGACGGAAGGGGGTTGATTACACCATACGATTCGGGGGCCTTGGTTGGGTTTAAAAAATTATTGGAAAAGAACCTGACGAACAATTTATCAAAGAATACAATAACCTACCACCTGTTTCATGGTATTTTAAAAAATGCCCCTGCGGTATGTGACGGTAATTATAAAACCTTTGAGCCAATTACAGAATCAGTGGAGCAGTCAGTTGGTGTTGAAGTAAAAGCTGATAAAAAGATCAATTGTGTTGTGTTGAATGAAAACCTGGCAAAGGGACAACATTGCATAAAATACAAGTTGTTATTGTTTGACAATAAGGACGGATTGCTGAAAGAGATCTATGGAACTACGATTGGTAAGAAAAGAATCATCAGTTTTCCGGCACTCCCCGTTAAAACAATTGAACTTACCATTGAAGAACAAAACGGTCCCACTGAAATAAGTGAGATCGAAAGTTATTTGTTGGATGAAAAACTGATCGAAAAATAAAATTCTGATCCCATATATAATAAACTTTCTACGGACCGGGATCTTTCTTTCGGGCTAAGATCATTTTCCTTTGAATGCCGCTTTTCTTTTTTCCAAAAACGCGGTTGTCCCTTCTATCATATCCTCAGTGATAAAACAATCGCCGAAAGCTTCTATTTCTTTATCGTAACCACTTTTACCATTCGTATATGCACTGTCACTTACTACGGCAACATTGATACATTCAATAACTTTTCCAACTGCTATTGGTGCTTTTGACTGGATGATGAGCAAAATATCTTTTGTTCTTTCCAGTAAGCTTTCTGCGGCTGTTACATAATTTACCAAACCTAATTGCAATGCTTCATTGGCATCAATTAAATGAGCGGTCATTTGCAGTTCCATACTTTTGCCTTTGCCTACCAATTGTGTGAGGCGTTGTGTGCCACCATAACCGGGAATCAATCCCAAATTAACTTCCGGTTGCCCGAATTTTGCATTTTCACTGCAGAGGCGGAAGTGACAGGCCATGGCCAGTTCGCAGCCACCACCCAATGCAAAACCGTTTACGGCTGCAACAATCGGTTTTTTACTGTTCTCAATTTTAAAAAATACATCCTGTCCCCGTTTAGCAAGGGCGATGGCTTCTTCCTTATTGAGCCCGTTAAATTCCGAGATATCTGCGCCGGCAACAAAAGCCTTAGGGCCAGTGCCGGTAATGATGGCTGTTTTTATTTCGGGGTTGGCATATATTTCATCAAGGGCTTTATCGAGGTCGGAAAGCACGTCCTTATTTAGTGCATTTAATTTATCGGGGCGGTTGATGGTGATCGTGAATATGCCATTGTCCAGGCTGGTTAAAATAGTTGTGTACATAATTTTAAATTTATTTCCAGTAATCTTTCATCAATTCTGTTGACCAGGAAGGTTGTTTAATTGTTGATTGTGGTAAAAACTCTTTCATCACGGGTTTAATATCCACTACTGGTGTACCGTCAATAGCGTCCAGTTTTTTTACGTATAAACTCCTGCCATCCCTCCTTATTATTTCACAAATAGTGGTGCCAATAAAATTAGGCCTGTTCTTTTTTCGCTGAGCAAAGATGCCCACTTTTGGCCAGGCATTATTTTCACGTGGGTGCTCACTACCCAGCACGGGTATTGCAGTAAGGGCCTTATGAAAAATAAAAATGATCTCTGCATGCGAAAAACAGTCGATGCCTTCCAATGCATTTTCGGGGATATCATCATGCAGTTTTATTTCCGAAATAATGTCTCCCCAAAAATCATCAATGATATCTAACCTGGTGTTGTATACTGTGGCTATGGACCTGGTCTCGAATTTCATAGTTAAAAACTTCTGTGTTCTTTTACCCATTCCCTGATATAGCCGGCAATATCTCCCGTGGTGGTTCCCGGCGGAAATAATTTACCA
>JAYWAN010000112.1:0-13241 GCA_043782405.1 Chitinophagaceae bacterium | reverse complement strand
GGTTCGATCGCAGAAGGATGATTATGTGATTCGATTTTAAATACCACGCCGTAGCCATCGCCGATATCCATCAGGCCTGCATTTTCTTCACCGGCTTTCACCAGCATTTTTTTTCCATCACGGGGCAGGGTCTTTAACCATTTAATGGAATTCTTATAACTGCAGTGCTCGCTCCACATGGCGCTAAAGGAACACAGTTCATTAAAGTTTGGCGTGCGTCCCAGTTTTTGTTTGATGAGTTCAAATTCTTCTGCAGTAATGCGTAATTGCTCAGCGGTCTTTACTGTTATTTCCATAAATGTTAATGAAGAAAATATTGAGAAAGGACAAAGGTAATGCCTGCAGGCTTTTTTATCCTGAACAACAGAGCAAATATTTTAACTATCTTCCCACACCGAAAAATGATTAGTTTGAATTACCTGTTATTTACCCTTTACCTGCTCATCTTCTGCTGGCTGTTGCGGAAAAATGCCTTTATAAAAAATGCAGGCCCGGATAACAGGACTATCCTGGTACTTTTTCTGATAAAGATTATTGCAGGCATTGCTATCGGCTGGTTATCCCTGCATTTTTACAGTGCTGGTAACGATTACTGGGACGTTAACCGGGAGGGCTGGAAAGAATACCAACTGCTGTGGTCAGATCCGCATGAATATTTTACCAATCTTTTCAAGTCATCTTATCCTGGTGGCTATGACGGCCTTTTCGATTCTTTCCATTCCTTCTGGAACGACCTTAGAAATAACCTGGTCATTAAACTGGTATCGGTATTCGATATTTTCAGCAGGGGCGATTATTATATCAACAGCTTATTTTTCAATTTTATTATTTTCTTCGGGCATATTGCCCTTTACCGGGTATTTATTAAGGTATATCCAGGTAAAATTTATCCAGTGATCATCGGCTGCTTCCTGCTGCCTTCGCTCTTGTATTTTTCTTCGGGCATACATAAGGACGGTATTGTTTTCTTACTGCTGGCGATACTGGTGTATGCGGTATTCCTATCGTTGCAAAAGAACAGGTTCAACTTCAGGCGTGTATTCATTATCGTTATCTCATTGTTCCTGTTGTTCGTAACACGCAGCTTTATTCTTTTTGCCCTGTTGCCTGCACTCATTGCCTGGGTATTGGCTGCAAAAACCAGGTGGCCTGCAGTGCGGGTGTTTACCCTTGTTTACTTAACAGCGGGTTTGCTGTTATTTAATTTCCATAGTATTTTTCCTGCTGCAGATCCGTTGGCGACAATTGTACAGAAGCAGGCCGATTTTTTGCAGCTGCCTGCATCTGCAACAGTCATTAAACTTGACACACTTCAACCCAACTTTAGCAGTTTTATGCATAATGCACCGCAATCGCTCAATCACCTGCTGCTGCGGCCCTATTTGATGGAACTGCCTTCACCCATTTTATTGCCCATGAATATGGAGTTATTACTGTACCAGCTTTTGTTCATTGCCTTTATTTTCTTCCGTGAAAAGCGGTCCAATCGTATCGGCGGTCCTTTCATTGTTTTCGCCATCTTTTTTACCCTCACGGCTTTTCTTTTTATCGGCTTTATTGTGCCTAATCTTGGTTCAATGGTGCGCTACCGGAGCCTTTACCTACCATTTATTATTACTCCAATGCTGTGTATGCTTGACCTGGAAAAGCTGAGGGGCTTTATAAAAATTAAATAATAATATAATATTCATTATTTTTCCACAAATTGTTATTTTTTGTTTTAATAATAGAAAAAATATTGGTTTATAACAAGATTTAATGTTTTTTTGCTCCTTTAAAACTAAAAACATGCAATCTTTACGATTTAAAGCACTTGACAACCTAAGCAGCAACCCTGCAGAAATTAGGGTAGAAGGCTCGGCCAAGATCACTGCCATATTCAATGAAAATGTATTTACGTTGCAGGTTGCCCGTAAATATTTAAGCGATGAAGCCTATAAAAGTTTATTGGCCTCAACAAGGGGCGGTAAAAAAATTGACCGTAATATGGGCAGCCATATTGCCAATGGGATCAGGGCCTGGGCCGAAAGCAAGGGCGTTACCCATTTTACTCACTGGTTTCAGCCGCTTACAGGCCTGTCAGCTGAAAAGCATGATTCGTTCTTTACCTTAAAATCTGATGGCACACCTATTGAAGAATTTGAAGGTGCCGCATTGATACAACAGGAACCCGATGCTTCTTCCTTTCCCAGCGGTGGGTTGCGGGCAACTTTTGAAGCCCGTGGTTATACGGCCTGGGATCCTTCTTCACCACCATTTATTATGGAGATCGGGCAGGGCAGAACATTGTGCATACCTACCATTTTTGTTTCTTATACCGGTGAATCGCTTGACACAAAAACCCCATTGCTGAAAGCGCTGGTTGCATTGGATAAAGCAGCTGTTGATGTGTGCCAGTATTTTGATAAGAATGTCACCAAGGTAACGGCAACGCTTGGCTGGGAACAGGAATATTTTGTGGTAGATGCCGGCCTTGCTAATGCACGCCCCGACCTGGTGCTCACCGGCCGTACGGTTTTTGGACACGCACCCGCAAAGGGGCAACAGCTGGACGATCATTATTTTGGTGCCATACCCGAACGCATATACGCTTTTATGCGTGACTTTGAACAGGAGAGTTATAAGTTGGGCATACCCATCCGTACCCGTCACAATGAAGTGGCACCGGCACAGTTTGAGTGTGCGCCCATTTTTGAAGAGACCAACCTGGCAGTAGACCATAATACCCTGTTGATGGATATCATGGAACGTGTTGCCAAACGCCATAACCTGAAAGTATTGTTACACGAAAAACCATTTGCCGGTATCAATGGCAGTGGTAAACACAATAACTGGAGCATGGCCACAGATACCGGAGTTAATTTACTGGCCCCCGGAAAAACTCCAAAGACCAATCTCATGTTCCTGGCCTTTTTTGTGAATACCATAAAAGCCGTGCATGATTATGCTGATCTTTTAAGGGCATCTATTGCAAGTGCGGGTAACGATCACCGTTTGGGCGCTAACGAAGCCCCGCCTGCCATCATCTCGATCTTTATCGGTAAATACTTAACCGAAGTTTTAAACCAGGTGGAATCACGCGTTTCAGGAAAATTTGATGAGCAGGATGAAGCCATGCTTAAACTGGACATCCATAAAAGTATCCCTGAACTGATGCTGGATAACACAGACAGGAACCGTACCTCGCCTTTTGCATTCACCGGTAATAAATTTGAATTCCGTGCCGTAGGTTCATCCGCCAATTGTGCCAATGCAATGACCACACTGAATGCGATCATGGCAGAAACCCTGAAACAATTCAAGGTTGATGTAGATGGGCTGATTGAAAAAGGAGAGAAGAAGGAAGTGGCCATCATGCAGGTCATTCAGAAATATATTGTAGATAGCAAAAAAGTTTTGTTTGAAGGAGATGGTTACAGTGAAGAGTGGCAGAAGGAAGCAGCAAAACGCGGCTTGCCCAATGTGAAAACAACGCCCCTGGCACTGGATGCTTACGTAACAGATAAAACAAAGCATCTTTTTGAAACCAATGATATCTATAACCACCCCGAACTGGAAGCCCGTCACGAGATCATGCTGGAAGCCTATGTGAAAAAAGTTCAGATAGAAGCGAGGGTAATGGGCGACCTGGCCACTACCTTTATACTTCCTTCAGCCATAAAATACCAGAATGTACTGATCAGTAATGTAGCCGGGTTAAAAGCAGCAGGACTTGCTGAAAGCGCTTATGCCAACCAAAAACAGGTACTTGAAAAGATCAGTGAGCATATCAACCTTATCAGCGACAATGTAGAAAAAATGATTGAGGAGAGAAAGAAAGCGAATGAGATCACCGATACCCGTGCAATGGCCATCGCCTATTGTGATAATGTAAAGGGTAAATATTTTGACGTGATACGCTATCACGTGGATAAACTGGAATTACTGGTGGATGATGCTTATTGGTTATTGCCCAAGTACAGGGAAATACTCTTTTTAAGATAAAATAGCTGGCAGGCCAACGTTAAAAACCCGGTGCATTCATGTCCGGGTTTTTTATGATATTTTTTTTGTACCGCCATTAAACTTTTGGGTAAACAATTCATCTATATTAAAGAAAAATAAAACACATGAAGAAAGGAACTCTTTTTTTGGTTTCTACATTGATCTCCTTATTGTCCATGGCACAGGTACAGCGAACGGGCACACCGTCCCGTAAAACTGATTCTGTTGCCACGACGCAGGGTGTAAATAATGCCGGGAATGATATGAATAAAAAGAAGATGATGCGGGAACTTGACCTTACTAAAGAACAAAAAATAAAACTCAAAGAAGTCAGGCAGGCTAATAAGGCAAAGCAGGAATCTATTTCAAACGATGATAAATTAACACCCGAACAAAAAGATGCAAAAATGAGGGAATTGCGGAAAGCACAGGCCCAAAACATGCAAGGCATTTTAAATGAAGAACAAAAAGAAAAGATGAAAACTATGCGGCAGGAGATGTTCAGGAAAAGAAAGGGCCGTTCCACCCAGCAAAACAATTGATCTATTTCCATATAAGCAGTAAGGTTGAGCAAAAAGAAAACCGTTCATTTCAATGAACGGTTTTTCATTGTATACCCGGTCATATCAATGAAGGAGGTAGTGAAAGTCATTTGGGTTTTCTGCAATGTATATTATCAGATTCCACCTGTATTGGAATGACGGGCATATTTTTATGAAACACTGCCTGCCAACATAAAGCGTATTTTTGCCGCATGGCAACCACTTTTACTTATCAACACTTATCTGTCTTTACTAAAAAAATTTTTTTAGGAATGGGATGTAGTGAAGCGGATGCTATTGTTGCAACAAGTTCCCTGCTTTCAGCCGACCTGCGTGGTGTAGACAGTCATGGTGTAGCAAGGCTCAGCGGCTATGTACGCCTATGGGAAGTTAAACGGGTAAATGCAAAACCGGTAATCAGTATCGTACATGAAACACCTTCCACAGCTGTTGTCAATGGCGGAAGCGGACTGGGTTTGGTAGTGGCACCATTTGCCATGCAAGTGGCCATTGATAAAGCAAAAACTGCGGGCACCGGTTGGGTAAGTGTAAAGAACAGTAATCATTTTGGCATTGCCGGTCACCATGCAATGATGGCCCTGCCACATGATATGATCGGTATTGCCATGACCAATGCTTCAGCCCTGGTGGCACCAACATTTTCAATAGAAAGATTATTGGGTACTAATCCCATTGCAGTAGCGATACCTGCTGGAAATGAGCCCGCTTTTGTGGCCGACTTTGCCACCACTACTGCGGCAAACGGCAAATTGGAGATACTGCAAAGAAAAAATGCTGCTGCCCCAATGGGTTGGGTGCAAACCAGTGACGGGCAACCTTCGGCCAATGCCAATGAATTAAAGGACGGCGGGTCACTGTTACCGTTAGGTGGCGACAGGGAACATGGCAGCCATAAGGGATATGCATTAGGAGCTATCGTGGATATTTTTTCTGCAGTGTTAAGTGGTGCCAACTATGGCCCATGGGTGCCGCCCTTTCCTGCTTATATTGCCATGCCCGAAAATATGCCGGGAGAGGGGATCGGCCATTTTTTTGGAGCTATGCGCATTGATGCATTCCGCAAAGCCGATGAATTTAAACTGAACATGGATAAATGGATTGATCGTTTCCGTTCTGCCAAAACGGTTGAAGGCGAATCAAAAGTTTTAATTCCCGGCGACCCGGAAAGGGAAATGGAGGCAGCAAGGATGAAAAATGGCATTCCACTGGTGGATGCTGTTGTAGATGATCTTACTGCATTAGGAAATAAATTCAATATACCTCTTTAGGTTTTATATTTGTACCTCAAAAGGAAAGGATAATGAAAGTAATGAAGTTTGGCGGAACCAGTGTGGGTAAGCCGCAGCGTATGCATGAAGTGGCCGCGTTGATCACTAAAGATGAAGAAAGAAAGATCGTCGTTTTATCTGCATTAAGCGGAACCACCAATGCACTGGTGGAAATCAGTAATGCATTAGCCAAGGGCGACAGGGGTGCTGCAAAAGAACAGATAGATGTATTGAATATGCATTACCAGCAATTCATTGCTGAATTATTGAAAGATGAAACAAGTTTAAATAAAGCAAAAGCGGTACTTACCGAGCACTTTGAATTTCTTACCATCATATTAAGGATATCATTCAGTGAAGCGCTTAATAAAGATATACTGGCACAGGGCGAATTGCTGAGTACCAAACTATTCAGCATTTACCTGGAAGAAAAGAAGGTTGACCATGTTCTTTTACCCGCACTTGATTTTATGACCATTGATGGTTATGATGAGCCACAGATCGGCGCTATAAAAGTAAAACTGGCGCAACTGTTACAAAAAAATAAAGACAAAAATATTTTTATCACGCAGGGTTATATCAGCCGTAATGCAAAGGGGGAAGTGGATAATTTGAAAAGAGGGGGCAGCGATTACAGTGCTTCACTGATTGCCGCAGCTATTAATGCCAGCGTTTGCGAAATATGGACCGATATTGACGGTATGCACAATAACGACCCACGGGTTGTGAAAAAAACACTGGCGATCGAACAACTGAGTTTTGAAGAAGCGGCTGAACTGGCTTATTTCGGTGCAAAGATCTTACACCCGGCAAGTATCTGGCCTGCGCAATTTTTTAATGTACCCGTAAGATTACTGAATACCCTGCAACCGGCTGCCAAAGGAACGCTGATCGCCGAAAAAGCAGGAAGCGTAGGTGTTAAGGCAGTAGCAGCAAAAGATGGCATCACTGCTATCAAGATAAAGAGCAGCCGGATGTTACTGGCCTATGGTTTTTTGCGTAAAGTATTTGAAGTGTTTGAAAAATACCGCACTTCCATTGACATGATCACCACTTCGGAGGTAGCCGTTTCCGTTACTATCGATAATGATGTGTACCTGCCGGAGATAACCAGGGAGCTGGAGGTTTTTGGAACCGTGGAAATTGATACCAATCAAAGTATCGTATCTATCGTAGGTAATGAGATAACGGAAACGAAAGACATCATGCATAAATTATTTGAATCTGTTGCCACAATACCGGTTCGTATGGTAAGTTATGGTGGTAGCAGGCATAATATTTCTCTATTGATCCCCCGAAGCTATAAGGAAGAAACACTGCAGTTGTTGAATAAAGGATTGTTTGGGCTGGACTGAGAAAAAAGATACTGGTCTCCGTATCCGTCATCCGGTTTTATATCGCTATTCCCAGTTTCTTATAAATAAAACTCATCAGCCAGGCGGGGCCTATCAATAAAAACTGGATGTCTTTGAGAAAAGACGGTTTTTTCCCTTCTACTTTATGGCCATAGAACTGACCGGTCCAGGCCAGTACAAAAACAATCAAACAAAAAAGCCAGAGTGGTAAAATATTAAGCTGTTCAATCAGCTGGCACAAGGCCAGGCAGCCAATCGCAAATAACAATAAGCCTATCCAAAGTGTTCTTGATAAGGCAAAATAATAGACGACCGCTACAATTATTGCTATCATTGCTACATTCCCCGTAAAACCTGCGATGGTAAAAGGCAGTTTAATACTAAAGAGGAACCCTGTTATGGAAAAGAAGATAGCGGGCACGCAGATCCAATGGATCAATTCATTAGTTTCATTCTGATGGCTTTCGCCGTATTCACTCAACCATTGTTGGATAGATTTCATCAGCAAATATTTTGTGTTATAAAGTTAATAAAACTGTTTAACAATTCATTTGCAACAATCCGATACATTATGCGTCATAGTAACGGTTTTTCATAGGATATTGGATTAAACGGGGCTGGATTTCTATCCGAGCCCCTTTTTATTCGGTTCAATCCAAAAAAAACTCCCCTTTCGGGGAGCTCGTTCTATTGACTTTTTTTATTGGAATTATATGATCAGCATTGCGTCACCATAGCTGAAAAAGCGGTATTTATCCTTAATGGCTTTTTTATAGGCTTCCATCATCAGGTCGTAGCCGGCAAAAGCACAGGCCATAATGAGCAGGCTTGTTTTTGGCAAATGAAAATTGGTGACCAATGCATCCGCGATATTAAAATTATAAGGCGGGTGAATAAAATGATTGGTCCAACCCTCAGAAGGCTTCAGTAATTTTTGTGCGGTGAAAGAAGATTCCATGGCCCTCATTGTTGTAGTGCCAATGGAACAGATACGATTATTGCCCTCTTTTGCCTTGTTTACGATCTTACAGGCAATTTCTTCAATGCGGTAATATTCTGCATCCATTTTATGTTTGCTCAGGTCTTCCACTTCAATTGGCCTGAAAGTTCCCAAGCCGGTATGCAGGGTTACTTCTGCAAAACGAATGCCTTTTATCTCTAGCCGCTTAATTAACTCTTTACTGAAATGTAATCCTGCTGTGGGTGCCGCAACAGCGCCTTCGTGTTTGGCATAAACTGTTTGATAACGTTCTTTATCCTCTTCATCCGGCTTGCGTTTGATATATTTTGGCAGTGGTGTTTCACCCAAGATCTCCAGCATCTGGCGGAATTCCTCATCGGTGCCATCCCATAAAAAACGGATGGTTCTTCCACGGCTGGTGGTGTTATCAATTACTTCGGCAACCAGTTCGTCACTGTCGCCGAAATATAATTTATTGCCCACACGGATCTTGCGGGCAGGATCAACGATCACATCCCAAAGTTTATTGGCTTTATTCAGTTCTCTTAAAAGGAACACTTCAATTTTTGCACCGGTCTTTTCCTTGCGTCCATACATGCGGGCAGGAAATACCTTGGTATTGTTAACTACAAAAACATCTTTATCATCAAAATATTCCATGATGTCTTTGAAATGCCTGTTCTCCATCTGGCCCGTTTTGCGGTGCACCACCATCATCCGGCTGTCTTCACGTTTTTTAGTAGGGTGCTGTGCAATTAAATTGAGCGGAAGGTCGAAGCGAAACTGGGATAATTTCATGTAACAAATTTTAATTTTATAACTGTCACATGCACGTACTGCAGAATTTTACAACGATATGTAGCCCTTTAGCGGGGCACTTATCATGTTACGGCATGATTTAAAGTGGGCAAAGGTACGAAAAGACAACTAATTAGGAAGAATAAAAAATAGGACGATACCCGTTATTAACGCAGGCACTACCCGATACGGGCATTCTAAGGAACATACTTATCAGGTACCTCCAGTTCTTGCGTATGAAACCGTAAGAATCCGTTAAACCCAATGGTATTATTTTGTGGTTTCTGCGGTTCTACGCATCTTTATGGCTACCCATTCTATAATCTTGTTGGTATGCATAAAAAGCGAGCTTTTTTGGCGGTGATAGTTTCACTATTGTTCTTTTCGGGTATGGGCCAAAAAAAAACCGCTGCAAAATACCCCAGCCTTTTCTGGGAGATCACCGGTAACGGGTTAAAAAAACCTTCTTACCTGTTTGGCACCATGCACGTGAGCAGCAAACTGGTGTTTCATTTAAGCGATTCATTTTATATAGCCATCCGCAATGTTGATGCCGTGGCCCTGGAACTTAATCCCGATTTGTGGCAATCCCAAATGGTGAACATGGATAAGTTGAAAGAGAACTATACAAATTTTACACAGGCCCCGGGAGGAGATTACCTCAATGAAAATTCTTTCCGCATACATAAATACGATGATGAATTAAAATCGGCGATGAGCACCGAACCAACAGTAATGAATAGCCTCCTTTACCGTAGTTATAAAAGCAGGGAAGATTTTGAAGAAGATACATTCCTGGATCTTTATATTTTTCAAACAGGGAGAAAACTGGGTAAGCGGGCAACAGGTGTGGAAGATTATTTCGAATCGGATAAACTAGTGTTAGAAGCTTATACCGATATGGCCCGGGAAAAAAAGAAGAAGACCATTGACCTGGATGGAGAATCGGGACGTGATATCGGCGAAAAAATGCAGGATGCTTATCGCAAAGGCGACCTTGACCTGATGGATTCACTGGATAAAAAAATGGACCGATCAGACGCTTTCCGGGAAAAATTCTTATACAAACGAAATGAGATACAGGCCAATTCGATGGATACCATCATGCAAAAGAGCTCCCTTTTTGTTGGCGTAGGTGCCGCACACCTTGCCGGCGACAGGGGAGTGATAGAATTGTTGCGCAAGAAAGGTTACCATCTTCGTCCTGTGCAAATGGCCGACAGGGATGCAACTCAAAAAGAAACTATCGATAAACTGAAAGTGCCGGTTGATTTTGCCACACGCTATTCGGATGATGGATCTTTCAGCGTGGATGTGCCGGGCCCTTTGTTTGAATTAGCCGGTGATAACCAGGGGTCAGACAAGCGACAATATGCTGACATGAGCAATGGTGCTTATTACCTTGTTACCCGGATAAAAACACATGCCACATTTCTTGGACAAAATGAGAATATGGTGATGAAGAAAGTGGACAGCCTGCTCTATGAGAATATACCGGGGAAGATATTATCCAAAAAACTGATCACGGTGAATGGTTATTCGGGTTATGATATCAGCAGCCGTACCCGCCGGGGCGATATGCAACGCTATAATATTTTTGTAACGCCTTTTGAAGTGATACTGTTTAAAATGAGTGGTAATGAAAGCTACGTGGATGGGGATGAAGCCAGCCGCTTCTTCTCGTCTATACATTTTACAGTTCAGGCGAATAATAATAGCGGGGCCTTTCAGCCGAAGCAGGGCGGATTTTCCATAAAATTCCCGCGACCACCCAATGTATACCTTAATAACAGTACCACCGATGATATTAGCCGTTGGGAATATGAAACTGTGGATAAAACTACCGGTGATGCCTACCTTTTTTTTAAAAAAAGTATCAATAATTTCCGTTTCCTGGAAGTGGATAGTTTTGATCTCAGCCTCGTAGAAGAGTCTTTCCGTGACCCCGATTATTTTGAGAAACAGCTGTACCGTAAACAAAGTTCCCTCTCCGGTTATCCCTGTCTTGATGTTACCGACAAAATGAAAGATGGCACAGAAGTAAAAGCGAGATTCATCATCAAGGGGCCACATTATTATGTGCTTGCCGTAAAAAGCAAGAACAAGAAAAATGATGCGAAAGCATTCTTTGATTCTTTTCGTTTTGTGGCGTACAATTATAATAATCCAACCGCCTATATTGATACGTTCATGCACTTTACCGTTTCCACACCTGTATTTCCCCAACTGGATGCCGACCTGCGTAAATTGACCGAGCAGGCCGGAACTGATGCTGCCAATGGTAATAATTACAGTGGATATATCAGTTATTGGCCCAAGCCAAAGAACGGGGTATTTAAAAATGATTCTACCGGGGAACTGATTGGTGTAAGTGTACAGGAGTACCCTAAATATTATTATATAAAAGATTCGGTGAAGTCTTTTAGAAATGAAATGAACAATTTTTTAAAGAACGACATGGTTTTATATAAAAGTGATTCTTTCTTTTTTGATAATGGGTTAAAGGGCTATCGTTTTACCCTCAGGGATACCGGTTCATCCCGAACCATTAACCGGGTTATCATGCTGAAAGGGAATTACAGGTATAGCCTGGTTTGCTCCGGTGATACGCTTACAGAGCAAAGTGCTTTCATCAATAATTTCTTTAAAAGTTTTGTACCTATAGATAAGAATAATGTACCGGGTATTTATAATAATCACCTGGCCGATTTTTTCACTGATCTTTTCAGTACAGACAGCACAGTGCGTAATAAAGCCCGGCAATCGATACCCAGTGTTTATTATGGAGAGCAGGGTATTCCCCTGATCATGGATGCTATCGGTAAATTGAATATTGCCGATAAAGATTATTTTGAGACCAAGACAAAACTGATCGCTGAACTGGGTTATATCAGGGATACCACAAGGCAGGAAGTGGTGGCTGATCTTAAAAAGATATATGAACAAACAATTGATACCAGCCTTTTTCAGAATGAAGTTTTAAGGTCCCTTGCAAGGCATAAAACAAGTACTGCTTATGCCTTATTCCGGGAACTGGTTTTGCAGGATCCCCCTATATTTGAGAACAGTTACGATTATACTTCCCTCTTTTCTATCTTTGATGATTCGCTTCAACTCAGCAAAACATTGTTCCCCGACCTGCTGCAGTTATCATCAATGGATGATTATAAATCGAAAGTGCTTTCATTGCTGGTAACCCTGGTTGACAGTAATTTTATCAAGGCCAATGACTATGAAAATTATTTTTCAAAGATCTATTACGATGCGAGGATAGAATTGAAGAAACAGCAGGGCAAGGATGAAAAAAGAATGGAACAGGAAAGTAAGAAGGATGATAATATAAACCAGTTGCGCTATACTAATTATGGTTATACCAATAACAGGTCGGGCCTTAATGATTATGGCGTATTGCTGTTACCCTTCTATGATAAGAACACTAATGTGCAGAAATACTTTGAAAAACTGCTTCAATCAAAGGACCCTGATGTACGGCTTAATACTGCTCTCCTATTGATACGCAGCGACAAAAATGTTGCCGACAGCATCCTGCTTCAACTGGCTGAAGCAGACCAGTCGAGGGCTAAACTATTTATAAAACTGGAAAAGGCAAAGCGGTTGGATAAATTTCCCGGGAAATATAAAAATCAAGTCAGCATGGCCAGGAGTTTAATGCTCAACGACCGCGGATATGATAAAATTGATTCGGTTGTTTTCATAAAAAAACAAATAGCAGGGTACCGCGATAAAAAAGGGCTGGTCTATTTTTTTAAATACCGTATCAAAAAAGAAGATGGCTGGAAGATAGGCATCAGTGGCTTGCAGCCGGAAGATGAAACTGCGGTAAGCAGTGATGCGCATCTGACTGCAATGACCGATAAAAAACTTAAGGACGATGAATCGCAGGATGATCAGTTGCAGAAAATATTGAAGAAGATGGTATTCGCTTTATACCGCAGCGGAAAATATTTTTATAGCACCAATAATTATTATGAGCGGCTGCAAAGGGGAAATGCCTATGGGAACGACTGAATTAAACTTCTACCCGGTATAGCACCAATAAGTTTTTGGGTGTATTCATTTTTTGGATCCTGGTAAACCTGGCCGGCTTCACCTTCCTCCACGATCTTTCCTTTATACATTACCATGATACGGTTACAGGCATAATGCACAACAGAGAGGTCGTGCGAAATAAAAATAGCAGTAAAGCCAAATTCTTTTTTAAGGTCATCCAGCAGGTTCAGTACCTGTGCCTGTACACTTACATCAAGTGCCGAAACGCTTTCATCAAAGATGAGGAAGGATGGGTTTAAGG
>JAYWAN010000111.1:0-5062 GCA_043782405.1 Chitinophagaceae bacterium | reverse complement strand
AACTGAGGGCAATATACCCATCGGGGTCTTTTTCCCGGAGTACGTTAGCCGCTTCATTGCTTAGTGTATGCGGTACATAACCGATGAGCGGGTCATGGGCACTGGTCTGATCGGTGAGCGTATCGGGAATGATATTTCTTTCGAGTAAGCGTTGCAGTAAGGTTACAGCATTGCATAAAACGCCAATCGATATCCCCTGACCTGTTGTTTTATATTTTACTGCAGCGTCAATGGCTTCATCGATATCGGTATATTTTTCATCGAGGTACCTGGTCTCAATGCGTTTATCAATGCGCCATTCTTCCACTTCGGCGATAAGGGCAACGCCTTCATTCATGGTGATGGCGAGCGGTTGTGCCCCACCCATACCACCGAGGCCGGCAGTTACGTTCAATGTTCCTTTTAATGTACCGCCCCCGCCAGCTGGTGAAGGAACTGATGGGCTGGAAGTTTTAAGGAAGTGTTTGTCTGCAATTGCGGAATAAGTTTCATAAGTACCTTGTACAATTCCCTGCGAGCCGATATAGATCCATGATCCTGCGGTCATCTGGCCATACATCATCAATCCTTTTTTTTCCAGTTCATCGAAGTGTTCCCAGGTGGCCCATTTGGGAACGAGTTGCGAATTACTGATCAATACCCTCGGTGCATCCTTATGTGTTCTTAAAATACCAACGGGTTTGCCACTTTGTATCAACAATGATTCATCATTCTCTAAAATTTTCAATGCGGCTATAATGTTATCGAGCGCTTCAAAATTCCTTGCTGCTTTTCCTCTTCCCCCATAAACGATAAGGTCATCGGGGCGTTCGGCTACTTCGGGATCAAGGTTATTCAGTAACATGCGCAATGCCGCTTCCTGTATCCATCCTTTACAGGAAAGTTGATTGCCTGTAGGGGTTTTGTATTTTACCCGATCATAAGATTTCTCTATTGAGTTCATTATGGCGATTTGATGATTTGATTCGTAAAATTAGTCAAATTTGAGCATCACTAACAAATCTCCAAATTGATTCATTACCAAATCAATTTATTATCTTCATTATTACTAAATCCACATCATGAGTTTACATATCAGCGCCGCACCCGGAGAAATTGCACCGATCGTATTAATGCCTGGCGACCCCCTGCGTGCCAAACATATTGCCGCGAATATGCTGGAGAATCCTGTACTGGTAAGCCAGACACGCAATGTTTATTTTTATACCGGCACTTATAAAGGTGTTCGTGTAAGCATTGGCGGCAGTGGTATGGGATGCCCGTCCATCGGCATTTACAGCTATGAATTATTTGATCAGTACAATGTAGAATGCATTATCCGCATCGGTACTGCCGGCGCTTACAGTACCGATCTTAAATTATACGACCTCGTTAACGTGGACAAAGCTTTCAGCGAATCCACTTATGCAAGGTTTGCCCACAATTTTCCGGAAGATCATTTTGAACACCAGGGTATGGCTTATACAATCATCAATAATACTGCAGCACAATTGGATACCGCAGTGAAGTGCTGCAATATTCATTCGAGTGATGTTTTTTACCGGCTGGATAAAGCCATACCAAAAATTGCTGCTCATAATAATTGCCTTGCTGTGGAAATGGAAGCTTTTGCCTTATTCTCCAACGCAAAACTTTTCAATAAAATGGGCGCAACCCTGCTGACGATATCGGATATCATTCCCACACAGGAACAAATTTCTGCAAATGAGCGGGAAAATTCTTTACAACCAATGATGAAAGTGGCGCTGGAAGCAGTGGTGGGAATCGATGAATATATAAACCACTAAGGCAGTGGGCACATATAGAATCACTAAGGCCTTAGTGACTATACTCCTTAATAAATGCTATCGCTTTTAAAATATCTTCCTGCAATATTCTATCCGCATCATTAAAGCTTACTTCTTTCCTGAACGCTGCAACTATTTTTTCAATGGCATCCGAACTTTTTAACGGACGCCTGAATTCCAATGCCTGCGCAGCGGTCAATAATTCTATAGCCAATACTTTTTCTACATTATCGATCACCAGTTTGCACTTGGTTGCGGCATTGGCGCCCATACTTACATGGTCTTCCTGGTTATTGGAAGAAGACATGGAATCAACAGAAGCGGGTGTACACAACTGTTTGTTCTCACTTACTATACCGGCCGCTGTGTACTGCGGTATCATTAATCCCGAATGAAGCCCGGGGTTTTTCACCAGGAACAATGGCAATCCCCTTTGCCCGCTGATGAGTTGGAAGATCCTTCTTTCCGAAATACTGGCTATCTCACTCATGGCGATGGCTAAAAAATCGAGGCATAATGCCAGTGGCTGTCCGTGGAAATTTCCCCCGCTCACAATAAGATCATCATCAGGGAAGATATTGGGGTTATCGGTAACGGAATTAATTTCTTTGATAAATACACCGAGTACATGATCGAAGGTATCTTTTGTTGCACCGTGCACCTGCGGTATGCAGCGGAAAGAATAAGGGTCCTGCACCTGTGTCTTTTGCTGTGCGGCGATGTCGCTGCCTTCCAGTAATTTTCGCATAGCCGCCGCCGTTTGCACCTGTCCTGCGTGTGGGCGGATAGCATGTATCTTCTCATTCAGTGGTGTGGTTGAGCAATCAAAAGCATCGCAGCTGATGGCCGCAATGGTATCTGCCCATTTCAATAATCGCCGGCACTGCACCAGGTTATACATGCCATAGGCGCTCATGAACTGTGTTCCGTTGATGAGTGCCAGGCCTTCCTTGCTCTGTAATTGTATGGGCACCCAGTTCAATAGCTTCAATACATTAGCAGCAGGCATACGCTGCCCTGCATAATTAACTTCTCCCAAACCTATCAGGGGCAGGCTTAAATGGCTCAATGGTGCAAGGTCGCCCGAAGCGCCAAGCGAACCTTGTGTATAGATCACGGGCAATACATCATTATTGTACATGTTGATCAAACGCTCCACAGTTGACAACTGCACACCAGAATATCCATAGCTGAGGGATTTTATCTTCAGCATCAGCATCAGTCTTACAATGGGCGCAGGCACTTCCTCTCCCAGCCCGCAGGCATGAGACTGTAACAGGTTCATTTGCAGTTGCTGCAGCTGATCCTTATCGATCTGTACATTTTGCAGGTAACCGAAACCGGTATTAATGCCGTAAAATAACTCGTTGGAGGTGCTGAGTTTCTTATCCAGGTATTCCCGGCATTTACTAATGTTTTCACGGGCAGCGGGTGTTATAGCTATACCCTGGTTTTCCTGCAATAAATCAATGACCTGATGAAAATCGGTGGGACTACTATCCAGGGATAAATGGTTAACGCTCATATATGCAGGCAATTAATTGGGCTACTCGTGAAAAAAATTTAACTTGGTCAAAAGTAATACAAAAAACTGCTTTTCGCTATGGGATTATTAGCTCTTGCCATCGCCCCAGGAATTGCCATCTGTATTTATATTTATCTGAAGGATAAATACAATAAGGAACCCATCGGCTTACTCATCTGGAGTTTTATTTTGGGTATGCTGAGTATTGTTCCCGCCATTATCATACAACTGAGTTTTACAAAATATTTTGGTGACTGGATGAATAAGGACCTGCTGTATGTGGGCATTTTTTCTTTTGGTATTGTTGCCCTAAGTGAAGAAGGCAGTAAATTCCTGGCACTCCGTCTATTCATCTTTCCCCGTAAGGCTTTTGATGACCCATTCGACGGTATCATGTATGCCGTGATGATCGGTATGGGTTTTGCCACACTCGAAAATATCGGCTATGTATATGAACACGGGATGGGAACGGCAATTACAAGAATGTTTTTATCGGTTCCCGCACACGGAACATTTGCGGTATTGATGGGTTATTATGTAGGGTTGGCGAAATTCAACCCTGCTAAACGGGGAATATATTTTTTACTGGCTATCCTATTGCCGGCTTTCTTTCATGGCAGTTTTGATTTCTGTCTTTTCTCCCAAATAGGATGGCTGCAGGTGTCGGGCGCATTGGTTTCCTTTGGTACCGCTATTCTACTATCGCGTAGGGCTATACGCAAAAAACAGGCCCTGTCCAAAGCACATTTTGATAGTATAGATAACCTTGCAGGGAATAATAATGAAAGTGTATAAATTTAAATGATGAAATATTTTTTATTGATCGGCGCCTGTTGCTGTACCCTGGTTGTACAGGCTCAAACTGTAAAGCTGCTGCCCGCAGGTACCGGCGCCTCTTTGAGGGGCCTCAGCGTGGTTAATGATAAAACGGTTTGGGTGAGCGGCACAGCGGGCACTGTGGGAAGGTCGATAGATGGTGGCGATACCTGGAAATGGATAACCGTAAAGGGTTTTGAAAAAACAGATTTCAGGGATATTGAAGCCTTTGATAAGTTGACGGCAGTGATCATGGGCATTGATGCCCCTGCTTATATTTTAAAAACAGTCGATGGCGGTGATACCTGGAAAGTGGTCTTTGAAAATAAGGACAAGGGCATGTTCCTTGATGCGATGGAATTTTGGAACGAACAAAGCGGTATCGTCATCGGCGATCCGATCAATAATAAATTCTTCATTGCCCGCACTTTTGACGGGGGCAGCACCTGGCAGGGTATTCCCGAAAAGAATATACCGGTGGCGGATAGTGGCGAAGCCTGCTTTGCATCCAGTGGCACCAATGTAAGAAAGCTGCGTAATAAAGAAGCAGTGTTCATCAGTGGCGGACTGCGTTCCCGTTTATTTATCCGTAATAACAGGATTGATCTCCCTATCCTGCAGGGTAAAGAAAGTACGGGTGCCAATTCCATTGCAGTAAAAAACAAACGCACTATGATTATTGTTGGTGGTGACTTCACAAAAAAAGATTCCTCCACAAAAAATTGCTCCATCACGGTAGATGGCGGACAAACATTTACCGTACCAACCATTGCGCCGCACGGCTATCGAAGTTGTGTAGAGTACCTGGGTAAAAAAACATGGATCAGTTGCGGGCTTAACGGTGTTGATTTAAGTACTGATGAAGGGAATAACTGGAGTTGGATCAGTAACAACAGCTTTCATGTTTGCCGCAAAGCAAAAAAAGGTAAAGCGG
>JAYWAN010000110.1:0-13642 GCA_043782405.1 Chitinophagaceae bacterium | reverse complement strand
CAGCTGGCTTTGCATCATCTTTGGCTGTTGCGGTGGTGCTGTTGTCGCCGTCTTTTGATTTGCTGTTATTGCAGGCTGTAAAAAGCATTGCTGATAACGTAATAAACATTAATTTTTTCAGCTTGGTTGATTTAGGTTTTAATGATGATTGTTAAAAGTACCGGGTATTCCACTTGCTGCTTCAGTTTTAATTTAATCAACATAAATTTGTTTTTATAACTTTTTCACAAAAACCAAGGAAGTTATCTTTATACAATGAGAGCGGTCATACAAAGAGTGATAAAGGCTACAGTAGCCATTGAGGGAAGCATCATCGCTTCAATCGAAAGCGGGCTATTGGTATTTGCAGGGATTGAGGACGCCGATGACACAGCAGATATTGAGTGGCTCAGCAATAAGATCATTAACCTCCGCATTTTTGATGATGAACATAAAGTGCCCAATATTTCCCTGAAAGAAACGGGCGGAGACATTTTACTGGTAAGCCAGTTTACCTTACACGCCGCTACCAAAAAAGGCAATCGCCCATCTTATATCAAAGCAAGCAAGCCGGAAATTGCCATACCGGTGTATGAAAAGATGATCATACAATTAGAAAAAGACCTGGAGAAGAAAATATTTACCGGTGAATTCGGTGCTGATATGAAAGTATCTTTATTGAATGACGGGCCTGTGACGATCATTATTGATACAAAAAATAAAGAATGATGACTACTCTTACATTGCAAGATGCCCAGCAACAAGTTGACCAATGGATCAAAGCCGTTGGTGTGAAATATTTCAGCGAACTCACCAACCTGGGTATACTAATGGAAGAGGTTGGCGAATTATCAAGACTAGTAGTGAGAAAATATGGTGAGCAATCTTTTAAAGAATCTGATAAAGGAAAAGAGCTTGGTGATGAAATGGCGGATGTGCTGTGGGTACTCATCTGCCTGGCCAACCAAACAGGTGTTGACCTTACTGATGCATTACAAAAGAATTTTGAGAAAAAGAATCAAAGAGATGGTGATCGTCATCGGTCAAATGAAAAATTGAAATAGCAGGGCCTATCCGCCCACAAAATCCATTCTACACAGTGCCAGCGCAGCATTCAATTGCCCGTCTTTTAAATATTGCGTCAGTTGTATCAACCGCGGATAATATAAGTCGTATTCGTTTTCATAAGCTGCCCGCAGACTATCTTCTTCCAGCTGCGAAACTTTACCATCAAATGCAGCTGATACGGTAAAAAGATCCAGTAAAAATGCCCGTTCTTTTTTATCTACTTTTTTCAACGTATCCAGGAACAGTGCCCAGTCATCATATTTATTTTCTTCCGTGATCTGCAGTATTTCCTGGAAGCGGAGTAATAAAATGATCATATTGGGATGATAGTTCTGTGCCATCACCACTGCATTGCCGATGGCACGCAGGCAACCTGCGCGGGCCAATGGGGAAAGTTTTTCTAACGACCGGCTGTTGATCACATTCGTGAAAATTTGATTAGCCAGTGCAAACCCAAATAAACGCAGGCGGGCTTCATGTACCACCCTTCTGATCACCATGCTGTTCCAGAAACATTCCACCGGCAGTGCTTCGTATAGTATGGGTACCCCAAGTAAACTATTGCCAACACTGTATTTTAAGCCGAGTTTCAATACAAGATTAGTGACTAATATCTTAGCCTTATAGATCAACCCTAATATAAACAGATTCTTTTTTGAAATCCGTTTAAAGGGATCTATACCCAGTATCTTTAATTCGGGGTCGGGTAATTCCAGTGCAGTACGGGCCAGGATATTTTTTACACTGAATGGACCGTCTTCCAACAGTTCATTCTTTGTTGCATGTATATTGATGAGTTCACTTACTTCATATACTGCACGCAGTGCAATGATAAAAAGTACATAAAATTCTATTATTATCGAAACGAGTGTAACCCCTGCCACCCATCCATAGTGTTTCCAAAAAGAGCTGGGCGTAAAATGAACATCTACCCAAACCGTAGGAAACACACATATTATACCGATCAATGAAGAAAAAATAATTCCTTTCCTGGTGATCCGCCTTATCCTCCTGCTAAGTTCCGCATCGGTAAGATCGAACACGCTATGGGTGGAATCCCTGCGCCTGAACATACCTAAGTAGTACAATCCGAATTTTTCCAGCAATGGCGGTTTGTTTTCCGGAAGTTGTATGATATTATTCACGCAATTTTCTTTTTTCAAATATAATGTATAAAATAACTTGTGTTTATTAACTAATTTTGCGCACTATGGCAAATGAAACGAATAATCCTGCCTTGCCGGCAGGCAGGTTCCCTGAACTGATCGCTCATTGTAAGGAGTATGGTTATATTTTTCAATCCTCTGAGATTTATGACGGCCTTGCTGCTGTGTATGATTATGGGCAAAACGGCGCACAATTGAAAAAGAATATCCGTGACCAATGGTGGAAGAGCATGACGCAGTTGCAGGAAAATAATATTGTGGGCATTGATGCCGCTATCTTCATGCACCCCACAACATGGAAGGCAAGCGGCCACATTGATAATTTCAGTGACCCGATGATCGATAATAAAGACAGCAATAAAAGATACAGGGTTGATCATTTGATAGAAGGATATGCAGAAGAGCAATCAGCAAAGGGCAATGAGCAATTAGCGAAAGAAATTTTAGCTTCCATGGATGGTTTGCTGGCGAAAAATGATTTTGCAGGATTAAAAAAATTAATTGAAGACAACAGGATAAAATGCACCGTCAGTAAAACCAGTAACTGGACTGATGTACGTGAATTCAATTTGATGTTCAGCACACAGATAGGAAGTGTTGCCGAAGAAAGTGATACCATTTATTTACGCCCCGAAACAGCACAGGGAATTTTCGTAAACTTTTTAAATGTGCAAAAGACCGGAAGGATGAAGATCCCTTTTGGCATTGCACAAACGGGCAAGGCTTTCCGTAATGAGATCGTAGCAAGACAGTTCATCTTTCGCATGAGGGAGTTTGAACAGATGGAAATGCAGTTCTTTATTCGTCCGGGTACACAGATGGAATGGTATAATTATTGGAAAGAAGAAAGAAAAAAATGGCACGAAAGCATGGGTATCCCTGCTGCCAAACTTCGTTTCCACGACCACGTTAAGCTGGCACATTATGCCGATGCTGCACTGGATATTGAATTTGAATTTCCTTTTGGCTGGAAAGAACTGGAAGGCATTCACAGCCGTACCGATTTTGACCTGAAGCAGCACCAGGAATACAGCAGGAAAAAGATCCAGTATTTTGATAATGATTTTAATGAAGAAGGAAAGCCTTACGGTAACTACGTTCCATACGTTTTAGAAACTTCGGTTGGTTTAGACAGGTTATTCTTAGCGATAATGAGCCTGGCCTATGCAGAAGAAAAATGGGCCAAAGAAGATGGAACAGAAGATAGCCGTGTGGTATTGCGAATTCCTGCAAAAATTGCTCCTACCAAATTAGCAATACTTCCTTTGATCAAGAAAGATGGCTTGCCTGAAATTGCCCGTGAACTGATGAATGATTGCAGGCAGGCTTTTCATTGTTTCTATGAAGAGAAAGATGCCATTGGCAAACGCTATCGCAGAATGGATGCCATTGGTACGCCATTTTGTGTAACGATCGATCACCAGACCAAGGAAGACAATACTGTTACGATAAGGTACCGTGATTCGATGCAACAGGAAAGGATCGCATTGAGTGAGGTAAAAAAACTGGTATTGGAAAAGATCAGTTAGTACCCAATAAAAAAACGACAGGTATATCCAACCGCCTGTTCCATGAACTTTCCGAATGATCGGCACCTGGGAATTCCTTTGTGATCCAGTTTTTAGCGCTATAACCTTTTGCTTTCATGCTCATATCGACCTGTTGCTGAAAAGGTTTATACAGACTATCCAGCGTCGCTGTTCCGTGGTCAAAATATATCTTATGATCTTTGGGAGAAGGAAGATGTTTAGAGAGATATTTCATCATAGCTGCCGGGAAAGGATTGTTATCGGCCCTGAATATTCCTGTCCAGTGAGTAGACAAACAGGCAGCTCCACCAAACAGGTTAGGGTATTCGCAAATGGCATACAATGATATCAATCCGCCCATACTTGATCCGGCGATAAACGTATTTTTTTTGTCTCGTAAGGTAGTAAAGTTACTATCGATATAGGGTTTCAGCTCCTTCACCAAAAACCGCAGATAGTTATCCGAGCGGATATCATATTCTTTAAAAACCGGTTGCCCGGTTGCACGCACTGCATGTAGAATGGTATCTTTTTCTGCAGTATTCAACATTTCAAAAGGGTTTTGCGGCAGGTATTCATTGTGCCGTGTTACTTCAGTATTCCATACCCCTACTACGATGCAGTTTTTTATCTTTTTTTCAAGCATTAGTCTTCTCAATACCTCATCTACTCCCCATTCCTGGTGGTTCCACATTATTGTTGAATCAAACAGGGACCTGCCATCCTGTATATACAGAACAGCATATCTTTTTATAGGATCATAATCATCGGGAAACCAAATATCAATATTCCGGGCTGCGACAAATCTTGAAGGGAAATTTTCAATATGCCTGATTGAACCAACAGTTACTTTTGGAATTTGAGCTATTGAAGAATTAGCAGCCAGAAAAATAGTGATTGATAAAAATATCTGTTTCATAAAAAGATAGATAATTAACTTGGTGTGCCAATAAAAAATTTAAGAGATAGTACTAAAAAGTAACCTCTTTTCAATGATTTTATTTTTTCTTTTTTGCTTGTCCAAAAAAGAAACAAAAAAAGACACCCAGGAAAGATTACCCCCCTTTCCTGGGTTGGTTCCCTGATTAAGCTTTTGCACTACTGTAAACTCAAATTCAGTTCCCTGAACTTTGGACTCTGGTATTTTGTTAGAATGTTTAATGGCACGACACTTGGATAATGAAATTATTTTTTAATGCAGGTCTTCGTAATAGGGTATCTCATCATGTGAAATATTTTCCTGCTGGTGCCAGTAAGCGAGGGTTACTACATGTTCGTTGGGAGTATGCAAAAGCCTTCCAAAGATCGCATTGATAGTATTAAAAGTATAATCTGTAACGCCCACCGTAAATGTTTCGGGCGCCGCAGGAGGCAGAGGAGGGAGAGGTATTTCAACGCCTTCTTCGGTTTTGGTAACCGGTGCAGCAGCAACTTTTGGTAGCGGAGAAGGAACAACCACAACAGTAAAATGATTATACTCCAGCAATTTTTTTAAAAAAGCAACTCTTTGCGGCAAGACATTCTTTTCTACAATACCGCACTTTAAACCATCGAGTTCTTCAAATTCATGATTTTTATTTATAGCCATCGTAAAACAGTTTAAAGTTAAGAATTCAGAGTGGGCTCACTCCTTTCGTTATTTCATTCGCTAAACTCTACACTCTTAACTCTCAATTCTTAATTTAACGATTGAATATAATCATACACCCAGCTCAACAATCCAACCAGTATAATTCCGGCAGCGCAGATCATCAATCCTAATTTAACCGAAGGGTGTACCTTAATTTTTTCAATAGGCTGTTCATTCTTTTCCATGAACATGGCCCGGATGATCCTTAAATAATAATATAAGGAAACGATCATGTTCAATGCTGCAATACTGATGAATAAATAATTAGCTTTTGAAGCGCCGGCAGTAAGTAAAAATAATTTACCGAAAAACCCTGCTGTGGGCGGAATGCCAGCCAGGGAAAATAAAGCCAGTGCCAGTACCCAGCAGAGCAGGGGATTGGTCTGGTACAACCCTTTGTATTCATCAATATTCTCTTTCCCGCTTTGTGATGCAATTGCAGCTGCAACACCGAAAGCCGCGAGGTTGGAGAATGTGTAGATCAACACAAAATAAACAACAGATGATACGCCTTCTGCTGCGTTGCTGCTGATACCCACCAAAATAAAACCAACCTGTGCTATGGAAGAAAAGGCAAGGAAGCGTTTTATATTTTGCTGGCGCAATGCAAACAGGTTGCCAATGATCATAGTGGCGATGGATAAGATCATTACCATATTGTACCACAATTCATTCATCGGCTGAAAGACCTTATATAAAGCCGTGATGAAAATAAATGCAACCGCACCCTTTGATATCACGGATAAAAAAGCAGTGGCCGCAACCGGTGAACCTTCATACACATCGGCCGTCCATAAATGAAAAGGGACGATGGATAATTTAAATGCAAAAGCCGTGAACAGGAACACAAATGCCAAAACCTGTAATGGATTTCCATTGAGTTGTGCAGGCAGTTGTTCAAAACTGATGGTACCCGTGGCACCATATACCATGGAGATACCAAATAACAAAATACCCGAAGAGAAGGCTGATGATAAAATAAATTTCATTGCAGCTTCGGAAGATATCTTTTTCTCCAGATCGAAATTAGCCATGGCAGCAACGGGAATGGTGGCCAGTTCCAGCGATAAAAAGAACATCAGCAGGTTTCCGCTGGAGATCATGAAGAACATACCCAGCAGGGCCGATAACATCAGTATAAAAAATTCGGGAAGGTGTTCGCTCTTTTTAAACCAGTCGGCAAATAATAAAGAGATAAGATAGGCTCCAAGGCTTAAAATATTTTTTTGGAAAGCGATCAGCGTACCGGTATGGTACATACCACCAAACAAATGCCCTTCCTTATTGAAGAAAAATCCCGAAATAAAATTCAGCAATAATAAAAGCTGTACCAGCATCAACAGTGATTCATTTTTCATCCCCCTGCCTATCTTAACAAGCAAAAGCAGGAAGATGATGAAGGTGATCACCAGTTCGCTTTTCATTATTGTAAAAAAATCGTTCATATCTGTTAATCTATGGGCGGTATCGCAATTAGTTTTTCCTTGATTACTTCTGCAGCCGGGCTCACCAGTGCATTCAGCCATGATGGTGCTATACCGATGGCGATGATACCAATGATAAGGATCACTGCCGCCAGTTTTTCGTTCCAGGTGGCATCAGTTAAATTCTTATACCCCTCTTTTATTGGGCCCATCGCCGTTTGCCCGATCGCTCTTAGTATATACACTGCCGTTACTACAATTGACAAACACGCGGCAATGGTTGCAATGCGATGAAAAGCATCAGTGTTTTCCCATGAACCCATGAATACGGTCATCTCGGCAACAAAACCACTAAGTCCGGGTAAACCCAGCGAACACAAACCAACAATGAATAATACTGTTGCAATGAACGGCATTACTTTAAGCAATCCTCCCATTTCATTCACCTGCCGGGTATGTGTGCGTTCGTAGATCATGCCGATAACGGCGAAGAAGAGGGCTGTCATCAACCCATGCGATACCATTTGCATCACCGCACCCGTCATAGATGTTTTGGTGAGCATACCAATTCCCAGTAAAACAAAACCACAATGGCTTACTGATGAATAGGCATTCATATATTTCAGGTCTTTCTGCATCATGGTGGCGAAGGCACCATATAAAATAGCGATAGATGACAACACAATGATGATATCGGCATATTCTTTTGCCCCTTCGGGCATAAGGTAAACGGCTACCCGCAAACAACCGTAGCCACCCAGTTTCATAGATATCCCTGCCAGGAACATAGACCCTGCAGTAGGTGCAGATGAATGCCCGTCGGGTACCCATGTATGCAGGGGAAACATGGCAGTGAAAACACCAAAACCCACAAATAATAACGGGAAACATATTTCCTGTGTTTCCTTCGAAATCCAGGTCTTCGATAAAGTCAGCAGGTCAAAGCTGTGTGTGGGTGTACTGAAATAAAGTCCCAACAACCCAACTAACACCAACGCAGAACCGCCCATGAGCATCAATACAAGTTTATTGGCACTATATGTTTTTTTGCCGCTTCCCCAGATTCCGATCAGTAAATATTTTGGTATCACAGCAATTTCAAGGAAGAAGAACAGGACAAAAAGGTCGAGTGAAATAAAGAATCCATAAGCTCCCAGGCTTAATAAAATGAGCAGGAAATAAAATTCCTTCGTCATCTTTTCCACATTCCAGGAAACCAATACACCGGCTATTACAACAAATGCCGTCAGTAATATCATCGCTATGGAAATACCATCTACTCCCAAATGAAAACTGATATGCCAGGAAGGGAACCAATTGTATTGCTGCTCAAATAACATCTGCAGTTTATTCCCCGCCGCCCGTTCATTACGGTAAGCGAAAAACAAAACAAATGCTATGATAAATTGAGTGGTGGCACCAATCAAAGAGGCCCACTTTAC
This sequence comes from Chitinophagaceae bacterium, assembly GCA_043782405.1. Lineage (GTDB taxonomy): Bacteria > Bacteroidota > Bacteroidia > Chitinophagales > Chitinophagaceae > Ferruginibacter. Next base: position 5,404 of record JAYWAN010000110.1, on the reverse strand, counting down.
CTGCGTTGCATTACGCATGATGAGCACGGTAATGGCCGTAACAGCAGGAATTAATATGAGTAATAACAGGTTCATTATTTTGTTTCTACTTCCATATATAAATAAACAGTACAGCCAGTCCGATCAATCCTGCCAAAAAATAAATGGCGTACTGCTGTACTTTGCCCGACTGCATCCCTTTTATCTTATTAGCAATTACCTGTGTGGCATTGCCGGTAAAATTCACCAACCCGTCTACCACGTTTTTATCAAACCATGCGGCAGGCCTTGCTATCAGATTGAACAGGATTTTTTTTGTGATGAAGACGTACAGTTCGTCGACATAAAATTTTCGATAGGCCGCTTTATACAATCCGCTCAATGATGCAGCGATCTTATCCGGCTTGTCATTTTGTTTCTTATACAACCACATAGCGGTAAGTATCCCGGTTAATGCTAACGCAACAGGTGCAATAGAGAATTCAAGATGAAATTTATTCTCTAAAGCTGTGCCATCACTGCTTACAAAATGCCCGAAAGGGATAAATCCTGCAGCAGCAGCGCCGATCGCTAATAAGATCAATGGCATTAGCATTGTAAAGCCGCCTTCGCTTTTGTGTTCGCCATGAATGGAGGCTTCTTTATTCCAGAAAATACTGAAATATAAACGGAACATATAAAAAGCCGTCAGGCCCGAAGTGATCAACGCTATATAATAGACAGCAATGTTATGTTGATAAGCCGCCAATAAAATTTCTTCTTTACTGAAGAAGCCTGCAAATGGCGGTACGCCTGCAATAGCAAGGCAGGCGATCAAAAAGGTAAAATGGGTAATGGGTAAATATTTTCTTAACCCTCCCATGTCTTTCATTTCGTTGCTGTGTATATAATGTATCACTGCGCCGGCGCCAAGGAATAACAATGCCTTGAACAGGGCATGGGTAAAAAGATGAAACATGGAAGCCGTATAACCCAGGCCTTCTTCCCCGCCATATTTAGCAACGCCCAATGCAAACATCATATAACCGATCTGCGACATGGTGGAATAAGCCAATACTCTTTTAATATCTGTTTGCGTACAGGCGATAACGGCAGCTATCAATGCGGAGATGGCGCCAACATAACCCACTAAACTCAATGCGTGAGGTGCAGAAATTGCAAAGACAGGAAATAACCTGGCAACCAAAAATACGCCTGCTACTACCATCGTTGCAGCATGTATCAATGCGGATACAGGTGTTGGGCCTTCCATCGCATCGGGCAACCAGATATGCAGGGGGAACATCGCACTTTTTCCGGCTCCGCCGATGAATACCAGTACCAGGCCCCAGGTTAATGCAGATATGCCAAGAAAAGATGCAGCGACCGCATTATTCAATTCTACCGATCCCGGTGAAGTCAGTTTTTGAATGAGTGTATTAAAATCAAGTGTTCCAGCATAAAAAGAAAGGATAAGGATACCGATCAAAAATCCTACATCCGCAAAACGGGTAACAATAAACGCTTTTTTACAGGCGGCAACTGCGCTCGGCTTATCATAATAATACCCAATGAGCAGGAAGGAAGAAACGCCAACCAGTTCCCAGAAGATATATATCTGGAAAATATTGGAAGAGACCACGAGGCCAAGCATGGAAAAAGTAAAGAGCGCAAGAAATGAATAGTAAGTTGGAAATCTTTCATCGCCCTTCATGTAACCAAGACTGTAAATATGCACCATCAGTGAAACAAATGTTACCACCACCAGCATCATCACCGAAATAGGATCGAGGATGATGCCCATATCAATAGAAACGCCCTTCGAAAATTGCAGCCAGGTATAATGAAGAGGGATCAGTTTTTGATAAACGCCATCAACCTTACCGTATTCAAAGAAATAGCCATAAGCAGTATAGATCGCCAGTGCTGCAGATATCAATAACAAAGTTGTTCCAATGATTCCGGAAGTAGCCTTGAAATATTTTCTTCCAAAAACCCCCAATAGCAGGAAGCCTGCCAGTGGCAGCAGAGGAATGAGTGCTATGTAAGTTACATTGGGCATTTATATAGTTTAGAATTTAAAGTTAGAGTTGGGCAACCCTTAACTTTAAATTCTTAATGCTTAACTCAGAATTTTAGCTCTTCCGTATTCTCCACATCGATTGACCGGTGGCTTCGGTATAAATTAATGATTATAGCAATTGCCGTAGCAGCTTCGGCAGCAGCGATCGCTATAATGAAAATGGTAAAGAAAACGCCATCCAGCCTGTTTGGCCAGAGGTATTTATTGAACGCAATGAAATTAAGATTAACGCTGTTCAATACCAGTTCCACACTCATCAGCATTGTTATTAAATTCCTTCTTGTAAAGAAGCCGTATACGCCAATAAAGAACAGTGCCGTGCTGATAAATAAGATATGGTATAATCCGGGTTGCATCAATTTGTTGTTGTTTGGGTTTTGCTGCGTAATGCGATAACAATGCTGCCGATCATTGCTGCCAGCAATAATATGCTCACCACTTCAAAAGGCAGTGCATAACCACCATCTTTTATACCCAGCATCTGGCTACCGATGTTGGAAACACTGGGTTCAATTGGCGGTTGGGTTGTAGCGGTAAAAGAATGTTCGAACAGTTGCAATAACGTTAACGCAAAACCGCAAAAAGCTGCCAATGCAGAAAAGAGTTGCCGGTTTAATTTTTGTTTGGGTAATTTTTCTCCTGCCGATTGAGTCAGGAAAATAGAAAAGATGATCAGCACCACAATACCGCCAACATATACCACTATCTGCACAGCTGCAATGAATTCGTACTGCAGCCAAAAATAAAGCCCGGCAATACCAATCAACGAAAACAAGAGGAAGATAGCGGCACGGAATATCTGACTTGCCGTTACAGATAAGGCCGCACTCACCAAAGTAAGCGCAGCTAACATATAAAATATCATCGTTGATCCATTCATTATTCTATGCCATCCATGATCTTTGAACCGGGGTTATTTAAAATTTTTGTAAGCAGGCTCCTGTCAAATACACTGTGTTCAAATGTTTGCGCCATCACAATCGCATCCGAAGGACAGGCGATGATGCACAAATTACACATGGTGCAAAGCTCCAGGTGATAGACCAGTTTATCAATCGCTTTTTTCTTTTTTCCTTCCGGCGTGATATCGAATTTAGTGATCACTTTTATTGTACCGTTAGGGCAAGCGAGTTCACAAGCCGTACATCCCGTGCAACGGTGTTCATTTTTTTCATCATGCGGCATCACCACTTCACCCTTGAATCTTTCGGGCAGGTTCAAAGTGGCTTTATTATCAGGATACTGCTGGGTGATGATCTCTTTGTGGTGCGTAAAATAATAACCGGTCCGGCGCATGCCGACGAGGAGCGATCTTATCGCGGAGAAAACTTCTTTTATGTACTTCGCTATAAACAAAAGTTTAGAGTTTAGAGTTCACAGTTTAAAGTTTAAAGTTAGATTTAATGAGTTTGAGACTTTCACTCTAAACTGTGAACTCTAAACTCTAAACTAATTAAAAATACCACTTCGATATCGCCATCGCCGTCACCAGCAATAGATTAAACATACTGATGGGTAATAAATATTTCCATTCCAGGTTCAATAACTGGTCAATGCGCAGCCGGGGGAATGTCCACCGGAACCACATGATAACAAATATCAGGAAAAAGGTTTTCCCAAAGAACCAAATGCTGGACGGGATATAATCCATCACCTGATTAAATCCGTCCCAATGCCCGATGTGCAAAGGCATCCATCCACCAAAGAACAATATAGCACCGATGGCACAAACGATAAATACATTCACATACTCTGCTAAAAAGAACAGGGCGAATTTCATTCCTGAATATTCGGTATGAAAACCGGCAGTTAATTCCGATTCGGCTTCTGCCAAATCGAATGGTGCCCGGTTGGTTTCTGCCGTTACTGCAATGATAAAAATTACAAAAGCGATAAGCACCGGTATATGCCCTTTGAATATCCACCAGCCATCTGCCTGCGAATTAATGATATCAGATACTTTCAAACTTCCGGTGAGTACAACAATACTCATCACAGATAACCCTGCAGATAATTCATAACTCACGATCTGCGCACCACTGCGCATGGCACCCATCAATGAATATTTATTATTGCTGGCCCAGCCTGCCATTAAAATACTGATGACCATGATGGAAGAAACAGCAGATATGTATAATACACCGATGTTAAGGTCCCACAACTGAAAATCTTTTGCAAAAGCGATCGGTGCCATCAGTAACATCGCAACGATCATGGCGAGAATAGGTGCAAGATTAAATAAAAATTTATCTGCGCCATTGGGTGTCATTCCCTCTTTCACCAATAATTTTACCGTATCTGCCAATGATTGAAACATTCCTTTTGGGCCTACACGATTAGGCCCAAGGCGGATCTGCATCCATGCAGAAACTTTTCTTTCCATCAGTACCAATATCAATCCCAGCATGGCAAACAAACTGATCACGCATACCCCGGCAATGACCATCTCAAATATCAATGCCCAGGTTGGATTGAATGTATGGTTCAACCAATGATGAATGATGTCTGTTATTTTACTGAGGCTCCACATTATTCAATTATAAATTTTGAATGATGAATTATGAATGTTGCAGCTATTGCCCTTTATTCATAATTTATAATTAATAATTCATCATTTTTACCGGTCAATATCCGGTATCACCAGGTCCAGCGTTCCCATCATCGCTACCAGGTCGCCCAACTTACTTCCTCTTGCCATTTCATCAAGCGCAGAGAGATTGGAAAATCCCGGTGAACGGAATTTGATCCGATACGGTGTTGTTGCCCCTTCGCTAACGATGTAAACACCAAATTCGCCCCTTGCCGTTTCCACCCTTGAATAAAATTCCCCCTTGGGTAATTTCAATACGGCTTTTGTCTTGGCCTGGAAATCACCTTCAGGAATATTATCGATCAGTTGTTCAATTATCCTTATCGATTGCCGCATCTCCTTTATCCTTACCATATATCTTGCTAAAGAATCACCACCTGTTTCAAGAATCTCATCAAACTCAACTTTATCATATACCTCATACGGGTATAATTTACGGATATCACAATTTACGCCACTACCCCTTGCCGTTGGCCCGGTGCAGCCATAAGAAATTGCGTTTTCTTTTGACAATATCCCCACACCTTTCATCCTGTTTTGAAAAATGATATTACCGGTTACCAGTTCATCATATTCATCCACTTTCGATTTAAACAAACTGATGAATGCTCTTACCTTTTTTTGAAAATCGGGATGCAGTTCGGCCATTACACCACCCGGCACCATATAGTTCATGGTCAGTCTGGCCCCGCAGGTTTCTTCCATGATATCATTGATGGTCTCTCTTTCCCTGAAAGCATGAAAGAAAGGTGTGAATGCTCCGATGTCCATGG
>JAYWAN010000109.1:0-35506 GCA_043782405.1 Chitinophagaceae bacterium | reverse complement strand
CAATTTCAAAACAGGGATATGTATTTCAGCACCTTTTTGCACCAGTAATTTTTTCTTATACAATACAATGGATTGCCTGTACAATAATTCAATTTCACGGAACCTCGCCAGGTTATCCAGTAAATTATCTTCTGCCTGCGGAAAAACTTTCTGCAGGTCGGGTATCAGTTGGTTACGGAAATAATTGCGGGTATACTTATCCGATTCATTGGAAGAATCCTCAACGAACAGCAATTTTTTTTCTGTTGCAAAATTTTTCAGGTCAGTTTTCCTGGCAAATAATAAAGGGCGGATGACCTTTCCTTTTTTTGGCAATATTCCCCGCAAACCTGCAATGCCGGTGCCTTTAAAGAAATTCATCAGCAGGGTTTCGATGTTGTCGTCTGCATGATGGGCAGTTAACAGCCAGTTGGCAGCTGTAGCATCAAGCAATTCGTGAAACCAGGTATACCTTAGTTCACGGGCGGCTACCTGTGTGCTGAGTTTATTTGATGCGGCATATTTTTCAGTGTCAAATTTCTTTACAAATACTTCTGTTCCGTATTTTTTGCCAATATCTTTTACAAGATTTTCGTCCCTGTCACTCTCATCCCCCCTTAACTGGAAATTACAATGTGCTATCACAAAATCGTAACCGGCCTGTTTACATAATTCGCATAATACCACCGAATCCACTCCCCCGCTTACGGCAAGCAATAATTTATCTTTCGGTTTAAAAAGATCCTCCTTTTTAATAAAGGCTTTATATTTTTCTAAAAGATCCATAGCGTTTTTCTTTTAATAGTAAATTTGACCTGGGAGTTGAAGGGCACATATCCACCATTGATCATTCATTCTTCAATATCCTCTTTTGCCATCATCAATTCATTGAAAGAATGGTTATCCCCTGCTTTTTTTGCTTCTTCCATTCCCCGGTCATATACCCGTATGGCCCTGGCTATATCTCCGGCACGCTCCAGTAATTTACCCAGGTGGTAATAAGAGCCGAGATAAGTGGGTTCTCGCAGTAATATCTCATTGAACAATTCCCGGGCCTTGTCGTCCCTGCCAACCTTAATGTACTCCAGTGCCAGCGCATGCTGCAGGAAACTATCCTTATCGGATGCCTTCATGAATTCCAATAATTTTTCTATCCTTCCCATTCAACAATTATTTTTTTCGTTTTTCTTGTACGCTATCTTTGCAACCATTATCTTTGCATTAGTTGCATAAACAACTAATCATTTATTTATCCATCAAAATTACCCATTTGGGGCTGGCATGAAAATTTTAGTTTGCATCAGTAAAACGCCGGATACAACGGCAAAAATAGCTTTCACCGATAACAATACGAAATTCGCTGCTGATGGCGTACAATGGATCATCAATCCCTACGATGAATGGTATGCACTGGTAAGGGCCCTTGAATTAAAGGAAGCCGGCGCAGCTGAAGCCATTCACCTGGTAACCGTGGGAGGTGCCGACAGTGACCCCATCATCCGCAAAGCCCTGGCGTTGGGCGGCGAAGAAGCTATCCGCATCAATTCGGATAGCCATGACAGTTATTATATTGCAGCGCAGATAGCAGCTGTGGCTAAAGACGGCAATTATGGCCTCGTATTAACCGGTAAAGAGACCATCGATTACAATGGTTCTTCCATTGGCGGCATGCTGGCCGAACTGCTTGACATGCCCTACGTTTCCCTGGCCACTAAATTTGACCTTGATGGCGATACCGCTACTATTGTACGTGAAATAGAGGGTGGTGAAGAAACAGATAAAGTGCAACTACCCCTTGTAGTTAGTTGTCAGAAAGGAATGGCCGAACAACGCATCCCCAACATGAAAGGTATCATGGGTGCAAGAAGCAAACCATTGAAAGTGGTAGAGCCTGTTGCAGCTGATGTACTTACCACCGTGGCATCTTTTGATTTACCACCTGCAAAAGCAGGGGTTAAACTGGTGAGCCCCGACAATCCCGAAGAACTGGTAAGGTTATTACACGAGGAAGCAAAAGTATTCTAATACCCCTCCGCCCACTAACGTGGAACTGTTAATGGGAAGATGAAAACGGATACATCAATCAAATTTGAAAAATTAAATTAATCATATGCCAGTCTTAGTATTTCTTGACCAATCGGAAGGCCACATAAAAAAATCTTCATTTGAAGCTGCCTGTTATGCATCAAAGATCGCCCAGCAATTGGGTACTTCTGCCGAAGCGATAATTTTAGGTACGGTGAATGATGATCTTTCTTCATTGGGAAAATATGGGTTACAAAAAGTTCATACAGTGAAAAATGAGGCACTCAACCATTTGGATGCCCAGGTATTTGCAAAAATAATTGCGGCTGCTGCTGTATCGATTGATGCCAAAGTGATTGTGTTCTCCAATAATTTCAATGGCAAAGCCATTGCACCACGCCTTAGTGTAATGCTTAAAGCCGGCCTGGTTTCGGGTGCTGTTGCATTACCCGATCTTAGCAATGGATTTACTGTAAAGAAAAATGTATTCAGCGGCAAGGCTTTTGCCAATGTATCGATCAATACAGACATAAAGATCATTTCACTTAATGCCAATTCTTATCCTGTTACTACAACAGATGCCACTGTGGAACTTACCGAATTTAATACAACGGTTGACACAGCAAAAGTACAGGTAACGGCTACCGATAAAGTAGTTGGTGAAGTTCCCCTCAGTGAAGCTGAAATTGTAATAAGCGGCGGACGTGGTTTAAAAGGACCAGAGAACTGGGCCCTGGTTACCGACCTGGCCAAATTGTTAGGCGCTGCAACAGCCTGTAGCCGCCCTGTAGCGGATATCCACTGGAGGCCACATCATGAACATGTTGGGCAGACGGGGTTGGCCATTGCTCCCAATCTTTATTTTGCGATCGGTATCTCTGGTGCCATTCAGCACCTTGCCGGTGTTAACAGGAGCAAAGTGATCGTGGTAATTAATAAAGATCCCGAAGCGCCTTTCTTCAAAGCTGCAGACTATGGTATCGTAGGTGATGCTTTTGAAGTGATGCCCAAAATCATCGACGCGGTGAGGAAGTTAAAGGCACAGGGATAAATAAGCAACGGTGAATATGATGCGAAGTTTAACTTCTTTACTTTGAACATTCGCCATTCACCATTTGTTTTTATATTTGCGTTTACGCCAAAAAATTAATTTTATAAAGCGACGCGGATATGAAAAAAATAGAGCTGGAAATAGTAGCATTATCCCATAGCATTACTCAAACGCACTCCTATGCGGTAGTGTTAGGCGAAGTGAACGGTTTACGGCGTTTACCCATCGTTATTGGCGGTTTTGAAGCACAGGCCATTGCGGTAGCACTGGAACGCATGAGCCCCAGTCGCCCCCTAACACACGACCTGATGAAGAATTTCATGATGGCTTTTAATGTGGAATTGCACGAAGTGGTTATCAATGACCTGCAGGAAGGTATATTTTATAGCAAACTTGTCTGCAGTTCGGCCAATGATACTGTTGAGATCGATTCCAGGACCTCGGATGCACTGGCACTGGCGGTACGTTTCGGTTGTTCCATTTATACTTACGATACCATATTGGACCAGGCAGGCATATTGATGGAAGATGAAGGCAAGAAGAAAAAAACAACTACTTCTGTTACAACCGAAACGGGAGGCAGCGATGACCTGAAGGCATTATCACTGGAAGAACTGGATGCATTGCTTAACGAAGTACTGGACCAGGAAGATTATATACGTGCTATTGCTATTCGTGACGAGATCAAGAGCAGGAACAAATAAGCGGCAGGCAATTAGCAATGGGCAATTGACGAACTGCCTAAAAAAATCGAAGAGGATCTATCATCAGCCACCTAATCTATGCTAACTTTCCCTAACTGCAAGATCAATCTCGGATTAAATATTCTCCGCAAAAGAGAAGATGGCTTTCATGACATTGAAACTATTTTTTATCCTGTGCAGTTATTGGATGCATTGGAAGTGATACAGTCCGCAAATGATAATACCGGCCTTGAATTCAATTGCACCGGTTGGGCCATTGAGGGAAAAGATGAAGACAACCTCTGCGTTAAAGCTTACCGGTTATTAAAAAAAGATCATCCGCAACTTCCTGCAATAAAAATGCACCTGCATAAAGCGATTCCACTGGGAGCCGGGCTGGGTGGCGGTTCTGGCGATGCCACTTTTTTATTAAAATTACTGGATGAAAAATTCAGTCTTTCCATTTCGACAGATCAACTGCGTAACTATGCCCTTCAACTGGGCAGTGATTGCCCGTTCTTTCTTCTCAATAAAGCCTGCTTTGCCGGTGGACGTGGGGAGTTGTTGGAAGAATTAAATATCAGCCTCTCCGCTTACAAAATCGTTTTGGTCAATCCCGGCATTCATATAAATACCGGTTGGGCTTTTTCACAACTGGCGCCATCTTTTCCTCAAAAAAATATCAAAACAACTATTCAGCAACCTGTTGAAACCTGGAAGACGGAGCTTGTAAATGATTTTGAGGTACCGGTTTTCGCATCTTATCCTGAAATAAAGCACATCAAAGAAGAATTATACAGGCAAGGTGCTGTTTATGCTGCGATGAGTGGAAGCGGCAGTACTGTCTTTGGTTTATTCAGATCAATACCTCCTGCTTTATTGTTTGCTGATAAGAATTATTTTATAAAAATCATCAGCTAGACAATTCTCCCAATAGGTCTTGCAGGTTCAATGCATCTGTGACCATCATCAAATTTCCTTTTTCATCCACAGGCCATTCGGTTTTTGGTTTATCCCAATATAATTCCACTCCATTCTTGTCGGGATCATTTAAATAAAGTGCTTCCGATACACCGTGATCCGAAGCGCCTGTAAGCGGATAATCATTGTCCAGTAATCTTTTTAAAACTACAGCGAGGTCTTTACGTGTTGGGTATACAATAGCAACATGGTACAAACCGGCTGTATTAACCGGGGCAGGCCCGGCATTTTTACTGTGCCATGTATTGAGGCCGATATGGTGATGATACTCGCCTGCAGAGATAAATACTGCACTATCCCCGTAGCGTTGAGTGATTGCAAAGCCAAGAATATCCCTGTAAAATGATAAGGATCTTTCTATATCTGCCACTTTTAAATGTACATGGCCGATATGAGTATGTGAAGGAATTGTATAACTCATAAAAAAACTTTAACTTGCACCAAAATTACTTCAATAAACACGCTGTACAACATATCATCTTTCTTACACAGCAACCTCGACCTGCTCAATCATCGAGGATAGGCCCGCTTTAGCTTCCGCCGGGAGCGGATCATTCATTTCATCCTTGTTTAATTTTCATGCCATGACATCAACAATGAACTTAACTGCCAATACACAACATTATCTCCAACTGGAAGAACAATACGGTGCACACAATTATCACCCATTACCCGTAGTATTGAACCGTGGTGAAGGCGTTTTCCTGTACGATGTTGACGGCAAACGCTATTATGATTTCCTGAGCGGATATTCTGCCGTAAATCAGGGCCACTGCCATCCAACAATCATTGGCAAACTTGTTGAACAGGCACAAAAACTCACATTGACCTCCCGTGCTTTTCATAACGACCTGCTGGGGCAGTATGAAAAATACATCACTGCATATTTTGGATATGATAAGGTATTACCCATGAACACGGGTGTGGAAGCAGTAGAAACTGCGATTAAGCTTTGCCGTAAGTGGGGATATGAAGTAAAGGGTATCCCGGCAGATAAGGCAAAGGTCGTTGTGTGCAACAGTAATTTTCATGGCAGAACCGTCAATGTGATCTCCTTCAGTACTGACCCTGCAGCTAAAAAGAATTTCGGGCCTTTCATGCCCGGATATGAATGTATACCACATAACGACCTTGTTGCATTGGAAAAAGCCCTGCAGGACAGTAATGTTGCCGCATTCATTTTTGAACCCATCCAGGGTGAAGCTGGTGTTGTGGTACCTGATGAAGGTTATTATAAAGGGATAAGGGAGTTATGTACAGAATACAATGTGTTGATGGTGGCAGACGAGATACAGACCGGCCTTGCCCGTACCGGTAAGATGCTTGCCTGTGACCATGAAGATGTAAGGCCGGATATTTTAATTCTTGGCAAAGCGCTAAGCGGAGGCGTATTACCGGTAAGTGCAGTATTGTGTGATGATGAAATTATGATGACCATCAAACCCGGTGAGCATGGAAGCACGTATGGCGGCAACCCACTTGCCTGTGCAGTTGCCATGGCTGCATTAAAGGTTATAAAAGATGAACGAATGGCCGAAAATGCTGAAACAATGGGAGAATTATTACGCAGCGAATTAAGAAAATTAAATTCATCTTTCATTGCAACGGTAAGGGGTAAAGGCTTGCTTAACGCTATTGTGATCAATCATCCCAACCCGGATGCGGCCTGGGAACTGTGCCTGGCATTAAAAGAGAATGGTTTATTGGCCAAACCTACACATGGTGATAAGATACGATTTGCACCTCCGTTGATCATAAAGAAAGAACAGGTTTTGGAATGTGTAGCCATCATCGCCAAAAGCCTGCAAGTGTTGGGGAATTAGAAGTGCAGGGCTATACTGTTCCCGAAGGTTTATTTTTTTCTGCGATGGTGGGCCTCAACCTTTGCTTGCTTTTATTGAACACCATCATGCCTTTTTCAATACCCTTACGCAATTCTTTTTGCGCTTCAACAGGAAGATTATAAATGGACTGGCATTTTTCACTGCAACACCCGTCATATTTTTTTGCACAGGCGCCACATTGAATGAAGAGTAAATGACAGCCGTCATTCTTACAGTTGGTATGGGAGTCTGCAGGCTGTGCGCACTGGTGGCATTTCGCTATAACGTCGTCGGTTATTCGCTCACCCAGCCTGTCGTCGAACACAAAATTCTTCCCGATGAATTTGGTTTCCAGTCCGGCTTCTTTTACCTGGCGGGCATAATTAATGATGCCGCCTTCCAGGTGAAAAACGTTTTTAAAGCCGTTGTGTAACATGTAAGCGCTCGCTTTTTCGCAGCGGATACCTCCTGTGCAATACATGATAATGTTCTTCTTCTTCTTATCCTGCATCAATTCAACCGCCATGGGCAATTGTTCCCGAAAAGTATCACTGGGTATTTCAATGGCCTTTACAAAATGCCCCACTTCATATTCATAATGATTACGCATGTCGATCACTATCGTATCCTCGTCATGCAGCAGTTCATTCATTTGTACCGCATCAACATATTTCCCTTTATTTTCCATACTGAAAGCCGGGTCTGTTATCCCATCTGCAACTATCTTGTCCCTCACTTTTATCTTCAACACCCAAAAACCCCTGCCGTCATCATCTACGGCAATATTGAGCCTGATACCACTTAAGGGTGCAATAGAGTAGAGATAATTCCTGAATGTTTCCACATTACTATCGGGTACGCTTACCTGTGCATTGATTCCTTCTTTTGCAATATAGATACGGCCGAAAACCTTTATTGCATTTAATGCCTGGTAAAGTTCGTCCCTGAATTGCCTGGGGTCATCTACGGGAAAATATTGGTAGAAAGAAATAGTGGTGCGATGTTCCGTTTCGGCGTACAGCAATTTTTTGAGCTCCGCCTGGGAGACACGGTTGTGTAATACTGGCATAGTTTTAAATTTGATCCTGTTTAAAACAGGAAATCTTTGTTACAAAGTAAGACAGTGCGTCATACCTTGTTAGATTGGATGCTTGCAGGGCAAACCAAATTCCATGATAAAGATACAAAAATGGCCCGATGTGACGGGTGACCGTGGATTTATCAAGAACAACCTTTACACCAGGTCCCTCAAACCTGTAATACGATCATCTTACTTATTATTCCCGGCTTATTAAAACGAGATATTGATACTGGGGTTAGGTGAATTTGTTTTTTTGATACTGCCTCCAATGACACCGCCTGTGCCTATACGGATTCCCGTTAGCCCTTTCTTCCCATTGGCATAAGCTACAACAAAGTCAACCCGCAGTATCTTAAAAATATTTTCCAGCCCGGCAAATATTTCCATATAGTTGCTGTTATTATTTACATAAAATGCGTTACTGCCCGCTACAAGATTCCAGTTAAGGCGGTTGAACAAAGGTATTTTGTTAGTGAGTAACCCATTGAAGTGGTGCTCCAGGTGGCCGAAGGCATAGAAGGAAGCAGCCGTACTATTGGCATAATATTGTGCCAGTTGAAAACTATTCACATACTCACTGGCCCTGGTGGAACGATTGCCATTGAAGTGCTGGTAATCCTGTATATAAACTTTTTTCGCATTGAGAAAACCGCCAATACCCAACTTATATTTTAACTGCCCGGCCAGTTTAAAATTTTTATCATCGTTGATTGCGAAACGCCATTTATCAAAATTCACATTGCTGCCAAAAATATTTTCAATCCCCTTGGTAAAATTAAAACTGAAAGTGGGATATTTAGACCCGATGGCGATCTTACGGGTAGGGAATTCTATATAACGCTGGCCAGGTTTAATACTTACATCAACGCTTACAATAAATGCCTGGTGGGGCGTAAACTGTGCAGCAATCTTTTCATAGGGGTAATTGGGAGTGATATTGACGGAATCTTTTTTGAAAACAGTGAAGTTGGTGGTATTGTCCAGCGGCCGGCGGTCTTCATAAAGTGTATTGATATTGAAACGTAACCCGCTTTCATAACGCTTATTAAAATTTACACTACCGAAATAGTTTTCGTAGGTCTTCATAAAATTGTCGCCCCAAAACAAAACATTGATACTATTTGTAAATGCTGTGATAGGATTTTCTTTATTGAACTGGCTCACCCGTTTTCCTCCGGAGAATGTCCAGCTTTGCCGCTTCAGTTTCTTATCAGTGGCCCAATCCCTGGTACGAAAATTAATATCAGCCCATGCATTCAAATGTGTATTGCTGAAACCATAACGCAGGTTGGGCTCTATGGACAAATTGGTCTTCCATTTTTTTATATTGTGGCTGTAACTGGCATTCACGTTCAACACCAGCCCTTCTGCAGGATTATATTCCAATGATTTAATAAGGGGTTCAATTCTCCAGGAATAGTTGTTGGTTTTGCTGTAGTGCGTACGGTGTAAACCTTTCCAGAAAACATCATACAGTTTAAGCCTGCCCTGCCGCTTGTTCATCGAATCTACTGAGGCTTTGCTCATGATCGAATCTTTCTGCACTTCATAAATACTGTCCTTCACCTGGTAATCTTTTTTCTCTTCAGGTTCCAAAGGCACCGGGCGAATGGTATCCCAGTAAGCTTTGGTTTTTTTATTGACTGCTGTATCGTATTTAATGATAACCCTGTTAAACACATCTTTTGCAAACACCGGGTTGATATTATAATTAGAATAAACATTCACAAAATTCCCGACGGCATCTATCCCGAATTGTTTAAAATCAAAATGCAATAACTGGTTCTTCACCCGCCAGGTATCCTTATCAACAGGTACATGGATCTGTGTGATCTGTAAAGTGTCCAGTATTTCCAGTTGAGATGTTTTTGTAAGCGTAAGGTCAAGACTGTGTATTCTCCAATCATTCTCAGCAATATTGATGATGCCGGAGAACAATGGTTCGTATTGACGGCGGGGTGTTACCCTGATGCTGTTGATCTCTTTCCCGTCTTCCCAAAAACTTCCCAGGAATTTATATTTATAAAAACTGATGGCCCCATCTGCAATGGGTGAAATAAAACCACGTGGGTTGAAACGTTCGCTGAAGATGGTCACATTATTTTCGTACAGGCTGATAAAGGTGGGAAAGGTAAAACCAAAACTACCGCTGCCGCTTACCCGGCTACTTTTGACTTCCATTTTAAATTTACCGGGTTCCTGTGCATGGATCTTAGCAACAGATTCTGATAAATAGATAATCCCCTTACCGGAAGAATCGAGGCCCATATCTTTCCTGTCTTCATCCGGGATCTTTTGCCCAAATATCTTTTTTGGGAGGTTACGGAGTTTCATGATATCCTTGGTATAAAGATCGCATTCAAAGCCCTTTACCTGCTTACTGTAGTAAGGCCGTTTTTTAATCGCTTTGCGGATGATAGCATAGGCAGGGTCTTCGCCCCCCTGCTTCACCACCACTTCTTTCATATCCAATTTTTGCTGTGCAATGATGAATGTTATTTCTTCATCTGCCTGGCCAATGATAACTTTTTTTTCCTGCCGCTTATAACCGATGTGCTGGCATATGATGGTATAAGTGCCGGGTGCAACACTGAAAGAGAATTTGGCTTTGTTATTGGCACTTGCCCCTATAGAAGTGCCTTTGATGGTAATGGAAGCATAGGGTAAAAGATCGCCCTTATCATTATAAACAGTACCATAAATTTTTTGAGAAGAAGCGTGCAGGGAAACTAATATAACCAGCAATAATAAGGGTTCTTTCATAAACAGTTTACGTTGCAACGAAATTAATGGGGAATATGTTACGGAAAAATTAAAGTTACTCGGGCCTGCTATTGTTTAATTGTTTTTTATTGCACGAATCATTACGAATTAGTGCAATTGATATCGTCCTATAAACTTAAACAGCCCGGCGGTTATTTTCGCTTACGCAGATAAGAACCGGTTAATGCAGCAAAGCCCGCCACCAATCCGCCAATTAAAGCCGTTGCCAGTATCAGTAGATACGGGCTGTCCATTTTTAAGATAAGCAGGGATACTTTGTGTGCCAAAAGGTGCTCATTATTATTACTGAGCCAAAAACTAAGAGCGCCCCACAATAAAAACAAAGCGAGAAATGCGGTAAGAAAAGCTTTACCAGGTTTCTGCGGAATCAATGCAGCAACAATAAAAGCCGCAATGGCAATACTCCACCAGGGCAGGTAAAGGCAGGCGCCAAAACTTAATAAAGCTGTCAGTATAAGCGATGTGATGAATTTCATATAGTTGATTTGATAATTTTAAAATTTGATAATTTGACGAAAAGTCTGCCACATTTTCTCATCTGCATATTTGCATATCTGCACATCCAAAATTATTTACTGAATGTCATCTTCGCTTTCACCCGCTTATCCTTCTCCTCTGCCTTCGTCATCATCCACAATAAATAATATTTTCCTGCTGCCCACTGGTCTACAAAATTATCATAGTATTTGCTGCCCGGGTTACCGCTTTGTCCGCCCGGATACACTCCATAAGCTTCAGTTTTTGCTGTCAGGCTAACCACCATTCTCCAACTTGGCCCATGATCGGGCTTTGCAGCATTGATACAATGTGTTCCCCCGCCTACAGGTAAATTCCTGCTGTTGAAGGGTATCAATACCTTTGCCAGGTGCGTAAGATGGGTTCCTTTATATTTCTCCCAATCCAACTTTCCGGCGCTTTCTACCTGTTTTAATTGGATACATGTTTGCTTAAAAGCAGCTGTTACTTCATCTGCAAGTGTTTCTTTTTTTGGCGTATTGATATCATCAATGAATTTATAAGCAGAATCCTTTAAGAGACTTTCCACTAAAGAACTCTCGAACGGATGCATAACCACTTTAGGCGCTTTTGCATATTCGTCATTGAATATAGTATCAGTGAAATTTTTCCAGAGTATTTCAAATACAGTTGTTCCTTTAGAACCTACATCAGCCTTAAAATCCCAGTTTTTCAAGAGCTCGAAGTATTTTTTTTCATCCGTATTCAATTCATCCACTTTCATATTTTTTACAAGTAATGGATTGGCCATCGAAGCAAATATGTCATAGTTATCTGTCTGCAATGCCATCATATCCTGCGGTGTGATCCCATTCATGGCAGTTAATCGTTTATTGATGTACAAGCCACGATATTCGGGGTAATCCCTTCCCAGGTAATAAGGATATGTTTCATCAACAGGCTTTTGATTTGCACTGCTTATAAATCCACGTTCAGGATTATACTGATAAGGCACTTCGTCCTGTGGTATCATTCCCTGCCATAAATAACTGCTATCTGTACCCGGCATGATGAAATCGCCCTGGCCCTTCCATTTAGCAGGCCAATCCCCCTGTGTGCGAATAGCAATATCACCATTCTTACAGGCAAAAGCTGCATTCTGACCCGGAGTATGCAGGTTAGTGACTGCTGCTGAATAGTCTGCATAATTTTTAGCCCTGTCCAGCATATTGAATAATTTCAATTCATTACTGCCATCATGTGCTTTCCAGCGAAGCGCATAATATTTATAGTTGATATTGCGCTTACCGCTAAACGATTTATCATACATCACCGGGCACCAGTCATTGCCTAATTGTACATAAGCCACTGAATCTGTATAAGCCGCCTTACCTTTTATCTGAATTGTTTCTATTCTGAATTTTGTGGGATGATAACTGCCATTGAATAAATATTCTTTCCTGCTGTCATCTTTAAATGTAATGGCATAATAATCTCTTACATCCCTTCCTCCATTGGTAAAGCCGAATGCACAACTATCATTGAACCCGATGATAACACCTGGTGACCCGGGGAAACTTACTCCATAAGCATTAAATGAAGGTGTTGAAAGTTGTATCTCGTACCAGAGTGAGGGAAGATTGAGTCCAAGGTGAGGATCATTGCATAAAATCGGTGCCCCACTTTTGGTTTTCTTTCCGCTTACCGCCCAGTTATTACTGCCATTTTCAGGATCAGGCTTTTGCAGGTCTTCTATTGCCAGGTCTTTATTATTGAGGTAAAATGAATCGGCATTGGCCGGGGCTTTAGGAAATATTTTTTGTTTGGCAAAAACTGTTCCTTTTGGGATGATGGGATCCAGTGAATCCTGGATAGCAGGAAATAATTTTGCAAAATCATCTGCACTAAAAAAACTTTTTGCATTGGTCATTTCAATATCATCTTCATGCGCCGCAAGATCCCAGGACATCAGCTTAAGAAAGAGCATCGTTTTTAAATTACTCCATTTCTCCGGTTTAAATCCCATCAGTTTATATTCTACTGGAATGGTACTTTCGGTAAGGTTATCTACATAAGCATTTACACCGGCTGCATAGGCATCACATTCAGCTTTTATAACCGGATCTTTCTCCATTTCCTGTTGTGCTATCTCTGCACCATATGCCATTCCCAGTCTTCGAAATTCCCTGTCAACTTCTATCGCCTTATCTCCCGCTATCTCACTCACGCGGCCTGCTGCAAGACGTGTCTGTAAGTCCATCTGCCACAAACGAAATTTTGCATGCAAATACCCCTGTACAAAATAGGCATCGTTCTCCTGTTCCGCAAAAACGTGCGGCACCAGGCGTTCATCAAGATATACTTCCACCTTGCCCGATAGTGAGGGAAATTTAAGATCGGCTGCAAAATTTTCATTGGCAGGTTCTGCATTTTGCCAGATACCATGTTGCGGGCTCAGTAATTTTCCCAATGGAGCAGGTGCCACAAGGTTCGTATTCAATATTACAATCAAGCCAGACGTAATAAGGCCCGATACAATAAAAGGGATAATTCTCATAACGAAATATTATATACTGTAAAATACTAAAAAGAAATTTAATCCGCCCTTTTATACATAGCCATTCAAAAAATACGGTGACCAATTTGGTGTAAAAGTTTTACATAATTATTGGTTTTCCCGTTGAATACGGGAAAATAAATATTTAATTATCAATAATCCCCTTTGTGGCATACCGTTTGAATTAAGGATAATGAAGATCTGAATCAAAATCTTCTATAAAAATTTAATTATGAAAAAGAGCCTTGCTATTGCCTTATTTGGATTGGTCGTTATATTATTTGCAGTTTCCTGCAGCAAAAACGACGCGACTGTTACGCCCACAACTTATACCATCGTAGGCAAATGGGATACGTATATAACCCGTCCCGTAGGGCCCTCACAATTTTACTCACTAAATTTTAAAGCAGGTGGCAGTTTTGCTTTTGATGCAACCAGTTCTTCCACTACTGATCTTGCCACGGGTGCATGGGTACTTTCTGCAGACAGTGTAAGGGCCACTTATACTTATGCAGACGGGGTAACAGGTACATTTTCGCTGGCCGGAAAATATTCGAGTGATTTTCATACCATGAATGGTACTATCGGAGCAGGAGCCAATACCACTGGATACGGAACATTTACTTCTACAAAATAATACCCCGCCAGGATGCCGGTAAAATAAACAGTTTGCCCTTTTTAGTAAAGCTGTTTTATTTTTGTGCTGATGAAAGAAGTATCAACAGACATTAAAAACATTTTAGGGTTACAACTTCCTACCGATCCCCGCTGGGTAAATTTAGCGGAGTTACAGCTGGAAGAGATCTTAACCGACCACGCTTATTGCGAGCAGAAAGCGGCCACTACCTGTATATCGCTGATACAACGCTATCCCGACAGGGTGGAAATGGTAGAAGCGCTTTCCCCGATCGTTACGGAAGAATGGGGCCATTTCAGGATGGTATTGGCCGAATTGAAGAAAAGAAAACTACAACTGGGCAAGCAACGCAAAGACGATTACGTGAACAAATTACTTGAATTTCAAAAAAAAGACGGAAGCGTGGAAGACCGGCTCCTGGACCGGCTGTTAACGATGGCACTGATAGAAGCCAGGAGCTGTGAACGCTTTAAACGTTTAAGTGAAGGGCTCGATGATAAGTATATGCGCAATTTTTACCGGAAGTTTATGGAAAGTGAGGCAGGGCATTATACTTTATTCATCAACCTTGCAGAATTTTACCTGCCAAAAGAAAAAGTGAGGCGGCGATGGAATGAATGGCTGAAGTATGAAAAAGAATTAATGAAGGAAATGGAGGTAAGGGGAGACAGGATACATTGATAAGCCTCAGGCGGGGCGATTTTTCGGATCAGCTACTTAACCGAAGTATTCAATTTCTTTCTCAAAATTGATATACGGAAATTCCTGTTGCAGCTTTTTTACTTTTCCCAGGTTGGTTTTTAAAAAAATTTTGTGCGCTGCCGATACCGGGTTGAATGGCTTATGGTTCATCGCCGCATTTATTTCATTGATGGTTTTCATCAGTTGCTGCGAGGGTTCATCAATACAGGCAGTGATAAATTTTTCCCACACATAATTTGTGGCTGCATAATTAGGATGCACCATGTCTTCTGCATAAAACCGGTAATCCCGCAGGTCATCGATCACTAATTCATAGGCCGGGAAATAAAATGCATGGCTATTATTTTCTGTAAGCTGGTGAACCGCATTGATCAATATCGCTTTGCTGCGGTTATTTTCCACAAATCCATCTCTTAAGTGACGCACCGGGCTGATGGTGAAAATTATTTTCAGTACAGGATTAAAAACTGATAATTGCTGTAGCATATCCTGTAAGCCTGCAACCGTTTCTTCCATTGTTAACAGGCGCTTGTTGAATTTATCTGTTGGCACTTTATGGCAATTGGCTACCACTTTTTTTTCTTCCCTCCCCTCCCCGGCGAGAGGGGCAAGTGATGAAGTTTCATAAACAAAGGCGGAACCCAGTGTTATCAATAACCAATCGGCAGTTTGCAAAAACTGATGTGCTGCTACCTGCGAATTATTTATTAACTGAAGGCATTCATCTTTATCGGGGTGAGAAAAGCGGCTATGGTGTTCCCAGCTGTTCCAGCATTCATTCTGGTAAAAAAGATCAGCTTCCGTATATTTCTTATTGCCGATATAAGAACTTACCGACCGGCAGATGCTTACAGGATTAAATAAAATACCATTGGGATTATCCAACACCCTGAATTTATGCTGTACAAGTTTATTGCCTACCTGTTCGGTATAGCAACTGCCGATCAACAATAATTTTTGCTGATGGCTGATCTTTATATCAAATGGTTTGGGAGAAAAGGCTAAATGAAAATCCATACACGAATTACACCAATTAAAACGATTTATACAAATATCCTTGTTGCCAACCGGCTGCAATATTGCAATGCATCCATATCCAGACCATTCAGCAATTTCAATTCTTTGAAATAAGGTATCATCAATTCCGTATCCATATTGCCCACCAGGTCATCACCCGCCATCGGGCAGCCACCGATCCCTTTTAAAGCGCCATCGAAACGTTTGCAACCGGCCGCAAGGGCAGCTTCTACTTTCGCTTTCCAGTTTGCCGGCGTGGAATGAAGGTGTACGCCAATTTCAATACCAGGCAAAGCTGTTACCAGGTAATTGGTCATCCTGCTTACCTGTTCGGTTATTGCCAGGCCAACAGTATCAGCTAATGAAATGATCTTTATACCCATCGCTGCCATCTTATTCACCCAGTTAAAAACAATTTCTTCATTGTAAGGATCTCCATATGGGTTTCCAAAGCCCATCGAAATATAAATGACCAATTCCTTCTTATTTTTTATACAAAGGTTTTGTATCTCTTCTACCCTGCCCAGCGATTCTTCAACAGTGGAATTGGTATTTCTTTTCTGAAAAGTTTCGGAAACAGAAAACGGGAAACCGAGGTAAGTGATCTCATCAAAAACAACTGCATCCTGCGCTCCTCTTTCGTTAGCTACGATCGCAAGGAGTTTTGACTTCGAACTTTCAAGTTTCAGCTTTTTAATTACTTCTTTGGTATCGGCCAGCTGCGGGATGGCTTTTGGTGAAACGAAACTCCCAAAGTCGATGGTATCAAAACCAACTTTCAATAATGCATTGATGTACTCGATCTTTTTTTCAGTAGGGATAAATTGTTTCCATCCCTGCATGGCATCGCGGGGACATTCAATGAGTTTAATTTTTGGGATGGTATTCATACCGGTTACAAAGGTAGCAAGGAAAACTACAAGGCGGCCACCTGCTGATGGATCTTATCCCGCATGCTGTTGAAAAAACGGGTTCTTTCCTTGTCACCCACCGCACTGATCAAAGTAGATCGCTTCATCAGATTCTCGAGGTTATATTCCATCGCTTTATTGAAGCGTTCATCACTGGTGGCAACAAAATACAATACACTATGATTTAAAAAAGTAATAGGGGTATCATTCAATTTCAGCATGATGGTATTATCACCAAGCACCAGTTCATTCACAAACATCCTGTATGCTGCGGCATTAATGCCGGGCTCTTCCCCAAAATTGAATCTTACGCCCAACTCTGCCTGCTTTTCGATATAATTGACGAGCTCTTCCAATTTGGAATAAAGGAGTTTTATTTCGGCAGGATTTTTAAAAGACCCCGATTCCCTGTAAAAATCGATCTGCCTGATGGAACTGTTCAGGCTTTCGATATTCCATATTTCGGTAACGGGTATCTTATTAAATAACCCGATGATCTTTTTACTTGCCGGAAAATAAGCATCATACCTCGGGTCATCCAGGCTGAATTTAACTCCTTTCATACTCTCATAATGAAGGATCGATTTGGTCCAGAAATAAAATTTAAACGCAGCCAGTTCCGGAACCTGGAAATGTACAAAGGGTGGAATATCCTTAAACAAATAATACATGTGCTTTCGCTCAAAACTGTTGAAGAAACGAAAATATTCTTCTACAGAGTTTAGCCAGTCTTCAAAACTGGTTTCACCATCAGTCTTAAGCTTACCCGTAAAAATGAAAGCATCGCTTTGCAGGTGCAGGAATTTATCGAGTGATATCTTATAATGACTGCAAAGTTTTTGCAGCTCTTCGAAGCTGATGGCTTTTTCACCGCGTATCCTGCGGTAAGCGCTGTCGTTACTGATGTTCAGCAACTCCGCCACTTCGTCTACCAACGACAGGTGGCCCGGTAAGCCGGCTTTTATTTGCTGAAAGAAAAGTTGTTGTACCCCTGTTGATTCCATTACAAAATAGTTTGGCAATTATTACCAAAAGCCTTATCAATTTTAGTAATAATTGCAAAATAAGATAATGAACTGGCATTTTTTGCAAAATTTCACAACGCTGTACAATTTCACCGCCAAATAATGAAGAACTGCCAAATACAGGCCTGCAGACAGATTTATCAATTAGGGACTGGCTCGTGTCCAGTATAGTTTTAGGTTGTCAATCAATTTAAACACCTAAAATAATCATCATGAAAAAAATTATCGCCTGCGCTTTGTTGCTTTCGATATCTGCTGCAACATTCTGCCAGCAAGTAACAGTCCAACCGAATCAGTACACAAAAGCCGATTACTTTAAAAAAGCACACAACCAGAAAAAAGCCGCTTGGATCATGGCAGGAACGGGGGTTGCCTGTGTAATTGTTGGAGGAATTATGTCAAGTACAGTGTCGATTAGCTACTTGGGTACGGAGTCATTGTTTGACGAAAGAACAAGTTCAACAGGGAAAGTGTTTGGAGTCATTGGCCTTTGTTCCATTGCAGGCAGCATCCCCTTGTTTATTTCCGCCGGCAAAAACAAACATAAGGCGATACTGGCGGTAAGGGACCAGCCGGCACCTGCGGGGTTACCCATTGCGGTAAGTAAAAAAATTACCGGGCTTACCATTTCAATACCTATCGGTAACTAAAAAATTCCATCCTCGTCCATTCATACTAAAATTAAACATCATGAAAAAAATTATCGCACTTGCAGTGATCATCTTCGCAATGACATCCTGCAGCAAGTATTACAAAACGGTCATGGGCAACACAGGTGAAAATTCTGCAAAGACCATTGACAGTCTTATTAACGCCAGCCGCTATTTTGTTTTCCGTAACAGCAACCGTGCTTTTGCCATGAACAATATTGTCATCAACAACGATACAAAAACAGTGCAATGCATGTTAGACGTTTTACCTGATGAACACCGGTTGCATCTTACAAATGGTGTAAATGGAAAAATGAGGTACAAAGAATTAAATGGTTATCAATTGGATTCAACCCCTGTTTTAAATGAGGTACACCTGTATAATAGTATCGCAAATAATACTGTGAATGTTGGCCCCTATACATTACCGCTAAGCCAGGTGAAAAAAATAGAGATCATTGAACAGGATAAGGAAAAAACAAGAAAAAGTAAAACTACAGGAATGATAATCAGTGTGGGCCTGGTAGTGCTTGCCGGGGTTGGGATTGTTTCAATTGCACTTACTAGCAGCTTTCTATCACTGTTTTAAATTTTACAATAATAAGAGGATGAACAGTTCAAACACATTATTCATGTATATGCTATGCTTCGCCATTTTTTTCATGCACACTTGGATAAGCAAATCAAATAACAGTAACAGGCTGTTTGACAGTCATGGCAGGCCAGCAGCAGATCCTGCAGGTTTATTGGGACTATACGGCGCCGGAATAATATGGCTGGCATTGGTTCCTGTGCTGTTTATTGCCCGGTCTTTAACAGGCACACTCTTTAATGATATAGCCCCTTCTGCCGGATGGATAATTTTGTTCTCTTTATTATTAGCAGCAGCAATAGTTTCCGGTGCCCGGTTAAACAGGCAGGTCAGTTCCTGTTCCGCAGGCAGTGCTATTTTTTCGAAAAGGCTGCTTGCCGGGTTCTTTGCACTTCGGATAATATTCCTTTGCGCTTATGAATTATTCTTCCGTGGCTTCGTTCTTTTTGATTGCATAAACTGGTTAGGCATTCCATGGGCCATTATAGTCTCTACATCGCTTACCGTGATCATACATGTATTCAACGGCAAAAAAGAAATGTGGGGCTGTATACCGTTTGGGGTCATCCTCTGCTGCTGCTGCATCAGTATACATGCAGTATGGCCTGCCATGATATTACATGTTGCATTAGCCATGACTTATGAAGTATTATTTATTCAACAATTATATGCCAAATTAAAAACAGCAAAATGAAGATATTAGTTACCGGTGCTTCCGGTTATATTGGTAATAACCTGGCACATAAACTTGCCCGTATGGGAAACAGGGTGCATGCATTGGTACGGTCCCATTCAGCAAGAGGGTCATTGCAACATCCCAATATCACCATATTCAAAGGCGATATACTGGAAAAAGCGGAATTACTTGAAGCGATGAAAGGCTGTCAGCAGGTTTATCATACAGCCGCACGGGTAGGCATATGGGCAAAAGACCCGGCAGTTTTTTATGAAGTAAACGTTGCGGGTACACGAAATGTACTGAACGCAATATTGGAGACGGGTGTTGCAAGATCCGTATTCACGAGTACCTGCGGCGTCATCGGGCCGTCACTGAATGAGCCCATGACGGAAAGGGACCCACGTATAAAAGGCTTTGCGATCGATTATGATCTGTCAAAAAAGATGGGAGAAGATATGATCATCCAATATGCCAGGGAAGGGATGGATGCAGTGATCGTATCTCCTTCAAAAGTTTACGGGCCCGGAAATATTTCTCATTCGCTTACAGCCAATGCGGTCATCGAAAAATTCCTGAAAAAGCAAATCGCCTTTATCCCTTTACCGGGTACTTATAAAGTGTGCTTTGCCTTTGTAGATGATATCGTAAACGGCCATTTGCTCGCCATGGAGAAAGGAACACCCGGTGAAAAATATATACTGGGCGGAATAAATATCTCCTACCGGGAATTCTTTGAGCGCATACGCAGCATTGCCCATTGCAAAGGCCATATTATCCAACTTCCGAAAAACGTTATAAAAGGATGGCAGTTGTTACAACAGCTGAATTATAAGATAACGGGCAGTCATCCACGCTTTACAAAAAGGTCGATCGATCATATCTTTTCCAATTACACTTTCTCCAGCGAAAAAGCATCCCGTGAACTCGGTTACCGCATCACTCCCCTGGAAGAAGCTTTAAATAAAACCATTCATTTTTTAAAATATCACGATCATGTATAACAATCATTATACCCTCATCACAGGAGCCAGCGAAGGGCTTGGCAAAGCTCTTGCGCTGGAATGTGCCCACCGTAAAATGAATTTAATACTTGTTGCTTTACCTGGCCCCGAATTATACCAGCTCGCCGGTCTTATCAGGCGCAACTACTGCGTTGATGTGATCGCTATCGAAAAAGACCTCTGCGAAGAACAAAGCTGTACAGCATTATTTGATGAAATAAATAAGCAGAACCTGCAGGTGAATATGCTCATCAATAATGCTGGTACCGGCAGTACTTTATTATTTGAAGAAGGGAGCATTAATCTTTATGAAAAACAAATAAAGCTGAATGTGCTGGCCACCACAATCGTTGCCCGCCTGTTCCTTGAAATGCTTAAGCGGAATAACAATTCCTATATACTCAATGTAGGAAGTATGGCATCTTTCTTTTACTTACCCAAGAAAACCGTTTATGGTGCCACAAAGTCCTTCATTTATTTCTTATCGAAAACACTGCGAAAGGAAATGAAAAAGCACAACATTCATGTAAGTATCTTATGCCCGGGTGCAATGAACACCAATCTTCCCCTTATACTCATGTACAAAACGGGTAATTATCTCTCCCGCCTGTCGGTTATGGATCCGGAAAAAGTAGCGCATATCGCCATTAACGGTCTGTTGAAGAATAAGGAATTGATCATTCCGGGCAGGTTGAATAAATGTTTCCTGCTGCTTGATAAACTGTTACCTGGTTTCATTAAAAAAATACTTACCAACAGCAGCATGAAAAAATTGAACCCCGATAACCGGTTTAACCGCTACCTGGCTAAGCCTTCGGGCATCCGTACGGCGATAAAAGCTGCCTGATATTCACCATGAACAACAGCTGCAGTTAAAGCAAAAATAAACCAACCTTAAATAATTTATACACCATGCTAAAATTTGATATAATCGGAACCTCCTTATTGTTCCTCGCATTCTTTATAGAGTTTGCAATTATACTGATCCATAAGGCGGAGAAAAAGCAGATGAAAGACATGGGTGCAAACCTGGTACTCGGGTTATGCATCGTGCTGGTAGGCTTACTCGAAAAAGCAATGGCATTCAGTTTCTTTTCCTTTGTGTATCACTTTACAATATTTACTCCCCGCCCCCACTGGTGGTTATGGATAATCTGCTTTCTTGGCTGCGATTTTATTCATTATGCCTATCACTGGCTCGGGCACCGCACCCGCATCTTTTGGGCTGCCCATGTAACACATCATTCTTCAAAATATTTTAACCTTTCAACAGGATTGAGGACAAATTTCTTTCATCTCTTTTACCGTTTCCTGTTTTGGTCGCCCCTGTGTTTACTTGGTTTTCCACCCCAAATGATCCTGTTCTTTGAATCGATCACTGCCATTGCAAATTTTTTGGTGCATACAGAAAGAATAGGAAAACTTGGAATACTGGACTGGTTCTTAAATACCCCGTCCAATCATCGTGTACACCATGCCGTTAACCCCGAATACATCGACAAAAACCTTGGGGGCATGTTGATGATATATGATCATCTTTTCGGCACTTATGCAAAGGAAAAAGCCCAACCGGTTTATGGCATCACACACGATATTGATACGCACAACCCGGTCGATATTTTATTACATGAATATAAAAGCCTGAACAGGGATTCGTCCAGGATCAGAGGATTTACGGCAAAACTCAGGCATTTATTTTCGCCACCTTAATAAATAACCAAATGTAAAAATATTATTAGATTTCATTCATTCAAAAAAAAATCATGAAAATCTCTGTTGTTATCATCTGCAAAAACGGCTCTTCACGTATTGCCGAAACCATTTTAAGTGTACGAGGTATTGGGGATGAAATTCTCGTGTACGATTCAGGAAGCACTGACGATTCCCTACAAAAAGCAAGAGGCTTTGGTGTACGCATTGAACACGGCACCTGGGAAGGATATGGCCGCAACAGGTATAAGGCGGGGCAATTAGCTGCTTATGATTGGATACTGATGCTGGATACTGATGAAGTACTGGACGCTGAATTAAGGGACTCCTTGTTGAGTGTGGACCTGGCAGACGAATATGCGGTGTATAAAATGCAGTACAAGAATTTTTTCGGGAATAAACTGATATCGCATGGTGAATGGGGGAATGATTCGCATATTCGTATGGCCAATCGCAGAAAAGTACGCATAGACCAGGAGATCGTACATGAGAAACTATTTCTTCAACCCGGGCTAACTGTTCATAAACTCAGCGGCCACATACTCCATTATACCGTTAAGAACAGCAATGACTATGCCCGCAAGATGATGGAATACGCCATGCTTTCGGCAGAAAAATATCATAACCAGGGCAGGCGCTCATCTTTTGTAAAGATCTGGATATCTCCCTTATTCTCGTTTTTGCAGAACTACTTTTTCAAGATGGGGTTCCTTGATGGATGGAAAGGGTTTGTTTGTGCAACAATGACATCCTGGTATACTTTCATGAAATATGTGAACCTTAGGGAATTGGAAAAACAACAAAGGTCTTACCCTGGAATAAGTGTAATAAAAGAATTTGAAAATAAGGTCCTGGTTAAAACCGGGTAGCAATTGTTGCAGCCAAGTAATCAGGGATGCCTCTGCTTGGTCGTTTCATACAGGATAATACCTGCGGCCACCGATACATTCAGCGAATCAAAATCGCCGGTCATGGGTATTTGAAATCGTTCATCACATATTTTTAACAGTGCGGGATAAACGCCTTGCTCCTCCCCTCCCATCACGATGGCACAGGGGGCTGCAAGGTCAATATCGAAAACCTTTTTTACCGCTTTCATCTCACTGGCAAAAACCCTGATGCCATTCAGGTGTAATTCATCAACGGCCTTCATTAAACTGCTTACCCGGCATACCGCTATCTGCTCCAATGCGCCCGCCGAAGTTAAAAGAGCGTCCTCATTCAATGCACCCACGCCCTTATCGGGAATGATGATGGCATTGACGCCAAAACAATATGCACTGCGGGCAATGCCGCCGATATTCCTGATATCCGTTACCCCATCGAGTATCAAAAAAAGAGGGGTTTCCCCTTTGTCCACCACAAATGAAATAACATCCTGCAGTTGCTGGTACTGTACTTTAGCGATCATCGCCACACAGCCTTCATGGTTGCTTACATTAAAATTGTTAAGTTTTTCCACCGGAACCTTATTAACAGGAACCTGGTATTGCTCTGCCAGTTTTTTTATCGTGTCGATCACTTCCCCATGTACCGTGCTTTGCAAATAGATACGCTCCAGCTGTTTACCCGTTTGCATGGCTTCAATAACAGCTTTTCGGCCAATGACCAGTGTATTTTTTTTGGGACGTTGTTGCTGGTGCCTGAAATTTTTCACTTGTTGTTTTCTGGTAAAGGTCTGTTTTTTTAAGTAAACCCCGGCAAAATTGCCCCGTAATACGCTTCTTTCAAAGATATCCCTGACCATTCTTCATTTTTTTATTTCGCAGTATAATTAATTATGTACATTTAAGATAATATAATATGGATATCATCAATAAAAATAAGATCATGAAGAAAACAATTTTCGCAATGCTTCTCGCCTTTGTCTGTACAACAGTAGCCGGGCAAAGCAAACTAGACAAGATCATCGACAAAGTAATTGAAACCATGGGTGGCAAAGAAAAACTGATGAGTATCAAAACCATCAAAAAAATGGGTAATGGTGAAGCGCAGGGAGTTAAGTACCCGGTAAATTATTATGCTGTACACCATGTATCTGAAAGATCTGATTTTTCATTTAATGGATTGACCGGCTACCAGATCGTTACAAAAGATTCGGGTTTCAATTTCAGTCCTTTTGGCGGTATGACTTCACCCGAGCGCATGACGCAGGAAGACGTGAAATTATCCAGTGACGAGTTTGACCTGGAAGGGCCACTGGTGAATTACCAGGCCAAGGGCCATACCATCGACCTGATGGAGAATGAAGACATTGATGGGGTGGATGCCATCCAACTCCGGATAAATTTAAAGAACAGTAAAACCATTTTCTTTTTTATCGACCCCGATACCTATTACCTGATCCGCACAACGGTAAAAGGTGTAAGCAACGGGCAGGAGTTTACCAATACCTCCAATTATTACAATTTCAAAAAAACGAAGGAAGGCATATTGTTCCCTTTTACTGTAGATAATGTTACTTATGATTCTATTGAACTGAATATTCCCATAGACGATAAATTATTCTCGATAAAAAAATAAATCCCTTTCCCGCACTTCTCAATAAAAATTTTATGAAGAAAATCATCATTGCCTGTTCCCTTATCATAAACAGTGTTGGGGCTTTTGCCCAGATCAGTTCTGCAACTTTTGGTATGATGCAGGCAAGGCAGCTAGGCCCTGCCGTTACCGGGGGGCGCATAACCGCCATTGAAGGTATTAATAACGAACCAAGGACCTTATACATTGGCACAGCCGGCGGCGGCGTATGGAAAACAACAAACGCCGGTGTTTCTTTTAGCTCTGTTTTTGATAAGTATTGCCAGTCTATTGGCGCATTGGCCATCGACCAGCAAAATCCCAAGACAGTTTATGTAGGCACCGGTGAAAGTAATATGAGAAATACGGTCTCTATCGGTGATGGATTATATAAAACAACAGATGGGGGAGATAACTGGACAAAGATACCCGGCTTCGACAGTACAGAGCATATCAGTAAGATTATCATCAACCCAAAAAATTCAAATATCATTTATGTGGCCAGCCCGGGGCCATTATGGAGCGATAGTAAGCACAGGGGTTTATACAAATCATTGGATGCTGGTAAAACTTTTGAAAAGATATTATACATCAATGAAAAAACCGGTTGTGCCGATATCGCTATCGATCCGTCTAATCCTGAAACAGTATATGCCAGCACCTGGGAATTCCGGCGGCTGCCCTATGCTTTTAATTCGGGCGGCCAGGGAAGCGGCCTGTACAAAAGTACTGATGGCGGAAAAACATGGAATGCATTAAGTGGCGGACTTCCCAAAAAGCCTTTTGGAAGGGCGGCATTAGCACTGGCACCGTCCCAACCCGATAAACTGATCGCAATTGTAGAAGCGGAAAAAACCGGGTTGTACATGAGCAACGATGGCGGTACAAACTGGAAAGAGCAAAGCGCAATAGTAAATGTTGTGTCCAGGCCATTTTATTTTTCGTGCCTGGTCATTGATCCCAAAGATGCCAATAGGGTATATCGTCCGGGTTTTGGTTTTAGTTACAGCGATGATGGCGGTAATTCATTTGCCGATGGTGGCTTTACGGTGCACAGTGACATGCACGCATTATGGATAAACCCGCAATACACCAGCCAGATGTACCTGGGTACTGACGGTGGCGTGTACATGAGCACCGACAGGGGCGCTTCATGGCTGTTACTGGCCTCCTTACCCGTGCCCCAGTTTTATCATGTTGCGTTTGATAATAAAGAACCTTATAACGTTTATGGCGGTCTGCAGGATAATGGAAGCTGGATGGCGCCAAGCCAGGCGGCTTTTGGAATAAAGAATGCCGACTGGAAATTTTTATACGGCGGTGATGGTTTTTGGGTGCAGCCCGATGGCACGGATGAATCGATTGTTTATGCCGAAGCCCAGGGGGGACATGTGGGCCGTGTAAACACCAAAAACGGAACATCGTACAGTGTACAGCCACAGCAAACTGTTAATGAAGAAAAATTACGTTTCAACTGGAACTCACCCATTGTAATTGGAAGCAGGAATAAAAAGAATTTATACATCGGCGCACAGTATTTATACCGGTCAACCAACCAGGGAAAAAGCTGGGAAAAAATTTCTCCTGATCTTACCACTAATGATAAAAAGAAAGAGGAACAGGAAAAATCGGGTGGAATGAGTGCTGACAATACATCAGCCGAAAACCACTGCACGATATTCACTATTGCCGAATCTTCTTTGGATGAAAATATCATTTGGGCAGGAACTGATGATGGCAATCTGCAATACACAACTGATGGCGGTAAAACATGGACCAATGTTGCCAAGAATTATGCTGCTGCAGGTATCGCCCCGCAAAGTTGGGTAAGCAGTATTGAACCCAGTAAATTTGATAAGAACACCGTGTATGCAACATGGGAAAACCATATGTATGGCGATCATAAAACTTATGCGGCCAGGTCAACAGATATGGGTAAGACCTGGACAAAATTTGAAAGTGAAGAATTCAATGTGTATGCGCATAAGATCAAAGAAGACAATGTGAATAAAGACCTCTTGTTCTTAGGCACCGAGATGGGTTTATTTGCTACGCTGGATGGCGGTAAAAAATGGTTCCGCATGAAAAACAATATACCCTGGAAAGCAATGGTAAGGGATATCCAAATTCACCCGGTTACCAACGACCTCATCATTGCCACACATGGAAGAGGGATATTGATTGTAGACAATATCGCGGCCATGCGAACCATGACGCCTGATATGGCTTCCAAAGAAGTGTATATGTTTGAAAGCAAGCCCATCGACCTAACGATGGGTAAATACCAGACTGTTGGAACACAGAGTGAAGGCTGGAGTGCCAACAATACACCACAACAGGCACCCATAAAATATTATTTCCGGGACAGGCTGAATACAGGTGATGTTAAGATAGAGATCTATGATAAGCAGGGGAAATTATTACAAACTATTCCCGGTACAAAAAGAAAAGGGATAAATATCGTGTACTGGAACATGCGCACTACTCCGCCTAAAGTAGCTTCCGGTGGCGCCAAACCCGATTTCAGTGGTTTTACCGCCCCAATGGTTTTACCCGGCGAGTATACAGTAAAAGTAAAAGTAGCTGATAAGGATTATGACAGTAAAATTCAGTTAAAGGCACAAGAAAAGGCCGACTATACCCTTGCCGACCGTGAAGCGCAATATTCAACTGCAATGAAATTATTCAACATGCACGAGCAACTGGCCGTATTGGCAACTGATGTAAGCAATAAGGAAAAAAGTCTCAAATTATTATTAGATAAGACGCAGGACCCTAAGGCAAAAAAAATAGTACAGCAATATTTTGATTCACTGGAAACCCTCCGGGGTACATTGATGGGTACCAAACAAACTTCTCTTTTTGCTGATGAAGAAAGGATAAGGGAACATATATCTGAACTATACAACTCTGTTTGTTACCAGGAAGTAAGGCCATCCAATTTACAGGAAGAAAGGGTAAAAGGATTACAGGAAGATGTAAAAAAGGCAGAAGAAAAAAACACAACACTCACCAAATTATTTTCGGATAAGATAAAAGCGATACAGGAAAAAGAACCGCTGCCCAAGAGTAAAGTAGATCTTAATAAAAATAACTGATCTGTATAAAAAAGTAAAAGCGGTTGAAAATTTTCAGCCGCTTTTTATTATCATTTATTGCAGGAGAAAAACATTATCTCTTCCTGCATCTGCCCCGTGAAATAATTATTTCAATCCAAATACTTTCTTCACTGCTGCCACTGCATCCAGTTTTTCCCAGGTAAATAATTCTACCTTTTTCTTGATACTTTTTCCGTCGGGAGAAGTAAATATTTTTTCTACCGTTTCATTTTTACGTCCCATATGCCCGTAAGCAGCAGTTTCACTGTACATGGGGTTGCGCAATTTTAAACGCTGCTCAATAAAATAAGGGCGCATATCAAAGCAGGACATACCCATCACTTTTTTTGCTATCTCACCATCGGTCATTTTTACTTTAGCTGTGCCATAAGTTACTACATTGATACTAGTAGGCTGTGCCACGCCAATGGCATAAGAAACCTGTACCAATACTTCGTCACATAATCCCGCCGCCACCAAATTCTTGGCAATATGACGTGTGGCATAAGCAGCAGAACGGTCAACCTTGCTGGGATCTTTACCACTGAACGCACCGCCGCCATGAGCGCCTTTACCGCCATAGGTATCAACAATAATTTTTCTTCCCGTTAAACCGGTATCGCCATGCGGCCCGCCGATCACAAACTTACCTGTTGGATTAACATGGTATTTTATTTTATTATTGAACAGGTGTGCATACTTGGGATATTTCGCTTTCACCCTTGGTATCACAATATTGATAACATCTTTCTTAATTTTTGCCAGCATGGCATCATCATCAGCAAAATCATCGTGCTGTGTAGATACAACGATAGCGTCTATACGAACCGGGCGGTTGTTATCATCATATTCCAGTGTCACCTGGCTTTTGGCATCGGGGCGTAGATACTTTATTTGTTTATTCTCGCGGCGTATTGTTGCCATTTCAATAAGGATGTAATGCGCCAGGTCTAATGCCAGCGGCATATAATTTTCTGTTTCGTTTGTTGCATAACCAAACATCATTCCCTGGTCGCCGGCACCCTGTTCCTCTTTTTTCTTACGGTCAACACCCTGGTTAATATCTGATGACTGTTCATGTATAGCAGATAAGATACCGCAGCTGTTTGCTTCAAACATATATTCGCTTTTGGTATACCCGATCTTACGGATAACACCTCGTGCTATTTCCTGTACATCAAGGTAGGCCTTGCTTTTTACTTCGCCGGCCAGTATCACCTGCCCGGTTGTTACCAATGTTTCACAGGCAACTTTACTGTTGGAATCGAAGGCTAAAAAATTATCAATTAAAGCGTCGCTGATCTGGTCAGCTACTTTGTCGGGATGTCCTTCACTTACTGACTCCGATGTAAATAAATACGGCATATTTTTAATTTTTAAGAGTGCAAAGATAAGGGTGTATTGGTTAAACACAAAGTCCCCCGAAACAATCGGAGGACTTTGTAAATATTTTTTCAGCCAGCATTACAGTTTTGAATAAATGATCCGCAGGATCATCCGGTAATTGGCATTATTGCCACCTCCAACTTTAACCCTTCCATAAGCAATAGCGTTGCCATATCTAAGGTAGGTAGGCGCATATTGAGGATAGTCAAACTTGGATGGTGAGAACAGCCGCAGGTCATAATTATACCGGTGAGTGGTCACAATATCCTGTACATACCTGGTGACATTAAAATTATAATAATTGATCCCATTCCCGAATTGGTCTATTTTATCTCTCCGGTAACCGCCAAAATACAAAAAGTCAACGCCTATATTCGGACTCGGGTAGTATGGAATAGATAACGGGGTTTTATTGTCAGGATCATAAGCAGCATTGGGATTAAGATCATGGTAGATCGGTTTCCACTTTGTTGTAGTGCCGCTGTCGAGCAAATCGAGGTAAAGATAATTAGGTGTTTTAAATACACTTTTAGGAATTTCCGGTATCTGCTGCACGATCAGTTCAGCCCGGTGAATGATTCTGTTGGATAAAGCAGAAAGCCCGGGTATCTTCAGCTTGGCATAAGTTCCCGGATTGGTTTGCAGGTAAATTTCCTGGTTACCGCTTGGTAATACCGGCCTGTTACGTTGAATATAATTAGCTGTGGCTGAAGACAACAAAGTAGGCGTACCAAAGGGATCACTGTTGAGGGTAAGGGAAGTATAAAGAGTATCAATAACGCCCTTATTTCTCCGCTTGAAATGTATTTCCAATTTACTGGTGGCATCAGACAGGTTAGTATACACTAACTGGTTACCACTGGTTGCAATTACCGCAAGGCCGTTAAAAGTGCGGCGGTAGGCAGAATCTGTCTTAAAAGCATGGAAATGCGGCGAAACTAATAAAGTATCACTTCTGTATAAATTATTGGCCCAGTTTGATGGGGACAGTTTGATCCTGATCTGGTTTATTGCAAAATCGGCACCATGGGTATAATGGATGGTATCGCCTAACCTCCGTGTATCGATTGTGGCACTGCCCAGCAATTGCCCCACCGCAGGTTGGTAATTGACCGTCTTTTTTATATAAGGAGAATCCCTGAATTTAGTATCAGTTACTTCCCTTACCTGAATCTGTAAGGGCGTTGCACTGTCGCCGTAAAAACCTTTGTAGTTCAAACAAAGCACTACAGAATCAAGGCCGGCACCAAATCCATTCAATGTGTCATCGAAATTACCTATATAATAAGGAAAAAATGTTGGCTTGAATTGAAAGAAAATATTTGCCGTTGTTGGTCCGAAAAGCGGATCATTATTAATACCGAAAACATGGTCATCTGTCCTGACCACAGCATTTGTATCCGGATTAAAAACATCCTGGGTAGTAACAACAGCAAGGGTATCTGCAAAAGTGTTCACATTATCTATGGCTGGCAAAAGGTCGCTGCCGATGTCTGTCGTATCCAGTTTGCTGCAACCCCAGTTGATAAAAGAAAATAAAAGGAAAACAGTAACTAATAATGATAGAATACGTCTTTGCACAGTTGTAAATTTATGGAATGGGTGTTAGTTTTTTCTACTTTGCAAGGTCGGTATACAATTGCAAATAGTCTGTTAAATCACTGGTTGCGTCATACTTAAGAATTTTTTTGCCTTTCACTTTAGCAAATTCTTCTATAAGTTTTTTATCCACTTTATCGGCACCAAAACTGATACCATCTGCAAATGTTGCCCCGCCCCTGAACATGGCCAGGTTATTATTATCCTTAAAAGGCTCCAGTTCTTTTTTTGTGATATAATCATTGATGGAGGCCAGCTTTAAAAAATCGCTGCCCAACTTTTCTTTAAACGTTGTTTCACCGATGGTATAGATCACTTTGCTGTTACTGAAAACAGGTTCTTTTTTATAAGCATGTTTAATAAAAAGAGGGATAAGGCCCGTCATCCAGCCACTGCAATGAATGATATCGGGGGGCCAGCCAAATTTCTTAACTGTTTCAAGTGCGCCCTTACAAAATAATACTGTCCTTAACCCATTATCATCGAACCATTTTTCACTTTCATCAGTAAAAATGGATTTTCTTTTAAAATAATCATCATTATCCAGGAAATATACCTGCAGCCTTGCATTAGGCAGGGAAGCTACTTTTATCACCAGTGGGTAATCATCGCTGTCAATGGAGACATTGATACCGGATAAACGAACCACTTCGTGTAAGCGGTGCCTTCTTTCATTAATGACCCCAAAACGTGGCATAATACAACGCACTTCCATCCCACTGTCATTCGACTTTACCGCCAATTTATTCACGATCTCGGCAAAATCTGTCAGTTCCAGATAAGGCGACATTTCGTTGGCAATGAATAAAATTCTTTTCTTTGTTGACATTTGTGCTAAGTTAGATCCTGTTAAGATTTTATAAGGGAGTGCAAAAGTACGATAATTTATTGAAAATTGAGAGTACACAGGCATTACGGCCAGATAACCGGAAATTATGATACTATTTAAAATAACAGCTGATATCACCAGTTTTCTTGCACAAAAGAAGAAAACAGGCAGCATTATTGGCTTTGTACCTACAATGGGAGCACTTCATGCTGGGCATATTGCCCTGGTAAAAAGCTCAAAAGATGCCGGTGAATTCACTGTCTGCAGCATTTTTGTAAACCCTACCCAGTTCAATGATCAAAAGGATTTTGAAAAATACCCGTCTACCATCGAAACAGATATTGACCTGCTGGAAAAAGCCGGTTGCAACCTGCTCTTCCTGCCCACAATAACAGAAATATACCCTACCGGCACAAAAAATGAAAAGCCCTATCAGCTGGGATACCTGGAAAACCTGCTGGAAGGAAAATTCCGTCCCGGTCATTTCCAGGGAGTTTGCCAGGTAGTGCACCGGCTCCTGGCTGCAGTTAACCCTAACCGTTTATACCTTGGCCAGAAAGATTACCAGCAATGCATGGTAATAAAAAAACTGATCGCATTAACCCATACCGATACCATTGTAGTGGTATGCCCCACCCTGCGTGAACCCGACGGGCTTGCCATGAGCAGCAGGAATATGCGTTTAACGGCAACCGAAAGGATGCGGGCCGTAAGGCTATTTGAGACCTTGTCCTTCATAAAAAAAGAAATAAGGCAGGGTTACCTGGAGGACCTTAAAGAAAGAGCGAAACAATACTTAACAGCAGAAGGCTTTAAAGTAGATTATATCGAAATTGCAGATGCGCATACATTGGAGCCGCAGGAAACATGGGATGGTAAGTTGCCACTGGTTGCATTAGTCGCCGCTTTTCTAAACGAGGTAAGACTAATCGATAATATGTTGCTGTGACAAGGCAGTTTCTTCTTTCTTAGCCGGGAGGCTTTAATTACTATTTGAATTTATTGTTTACCATCGTAAATTGTAACCGCAATGCGTAAACGGTTATTCTCCATATTAAAGTATTTCATTTTTTTAGGTGGCGGTATTTTCCTGGTGTGGTGGCAATTAAGAGAAATGACGCCGGACGATAAGAAAGAGTTCTATAATGCCTTCAGCTATGCCAACTACTGGTTAATTATTCCTATCGTGGTCTTGTCCCTGCTAAGTCACCTCAGTCGTTCCATGCGCTGGAAACTTTTGCTGGAGAGGCTGGATTATCATCCCAAATTAAAGAACGTATTCATGGTTACCATGGTGGGTTACCTGGCAAACAGCGCCGTACCCCGGTTGGGCGAAGTATTAAAATGCACTTTTC
Source organism: Chitinophagaceae bacterium (assembly GCA_043782405.1). Taxonomy (GTDB): domain Bacteria; phylum Bacteroidota; class Bacteroidia; order Chitinophagales; family Chitinophagaceae; genus Ferruginibacter. The sequence goes on along the minus strand of JAYWAN010000109.1, from coordinate 2,375 downwards.
TTGCCCGCTATGAAAAACTTAAAGTGGATAAACTGGTGGGCACCATCTTAATTGAACGGGCTTTTGATATTATCTGCTACCTGATCTTTATTGGTGTGACCATATTAATACAAATTGATGTGGTGGGTGATTACTTAAAAAGAAAATTCAGCACCATGGGCCATTCGGCAGTTTTACCCATTTGGGCAAAATTATTGATCGGGGTTACAGCTATCGTTATGATCACCCTTTTACTGAAAACACTTTTTAAAAAATACCCGCACAATAATGTGCTGATAAAGCTCAAAAATTTTTTTGCCGGTATAGCAGAAGGTTTCTCCACGATTAAACATTTGAAAAAAAGAAAACTATTCATCGCCCATACTTTATTTATCTGGACGATGTACCTGTTGCAGATCTATATCGGCTTCCATGCCATGAAAGAGACATCTCACCTGGGTATCAATGCAGCCTGTTCCGTTTTAACGCTTGCCACACTCGCTATGATCGTTACGCCGGGTGGTATTGGTTCCTTCCCGTTCCTGGTAATGGAAACCTTAACCATTTACAGTATTGTGAGCCCGGTAGGAAAAGCATTTGGCTGGCTGATATGGGGCGTGGCAACAGGTATCATCATTATCGTTGGTTTAACCTGTCTTTTACTTTTACCGTACATTAATCGCAAAAAAAATGAGATCAGTCAGCAGTATCCCCAATAAGATCTATACCATCGATACTTTGCAGCAGCAGCTTAAACGCTGGCGGCTGCTGAATAAAAAGATCGTGTTCACCAACGGAGTTTTCGATATCCTGCACGAAGGGCATATTGCCTCTTTAAGTGAGGCCGCAGCAGAGGGGAATATCTTAATAGTAGGGGTAAACGCAGATGCATCAGTAAAAAGGCTGAAGGGAGAAAGCAGGCCGGTAAATAAGGAGAACTCAAGGGCATTGCTGCTGGCAGCATTAGTAATGACAGATGGGGTTATTATCTTTGAAGAAGATACACCGTTGCATCTTATCAAAGCCATTATGCCGGATGTATTGGTAAAAGGGGGCGATTATACACTGGAACAGATCGTGGGCGCAAAGGAAGTGATGGAAAACGGTGGACAGGTAAAGATCATTCCAATACTGGAAGGATTTTCCACAACCGGCATCATCAAAAAAATGAAAGAGGGAGATCAATGATTAACCCTTCCATTTTTGTTTCCTATATAAAATTTTACTTAAACTTAATATTGTGTTTGCATTCTATTCATTAAAAGGATTTTAAATTCACCATAATTATCAACAGTACGATTGCAGCGACGAAAGATCATATTCAGGGACATCAGCTGGCTTTCCTTTAATAACAGGGTATTACAGGAAGCAGCAGACGAAACGGTACCACTGCGGGAGCGTATACGCTTCCTCGGTATCTTCTCCAATAACCTCGATGAATTCTTCCGGGTAAGGGTAGCCGCCCTTAAGCGCATGATAGAACTGGGCAGTAGATCAAAAATGCACCTCGAGATATCACCCGGGGCCATTTTGGAAGAGATACAGGAAATAGTGATGGAACAGCAGCGGGAATTTGAACGCATCTGGAATGAGATATCAAGGGAACTCAAGAAGCAAAAGATATTCCTGGTCAATGAAACACAACTGAACCGTGAGCAGCAAAAATTCGTCCTCAATTATTTCGACGAAGAGATACGAAGCAATATCATTCCCCTGATGATAGAAAGCATACAGGGGTTCCCGGTATTGAATGACAAATCCATTTACCTGGCTTGCAAACTTTCCAAAAAAGACAAGAGCATCCCCCAGAAATTCGCCCTCGTATCCATACCAACAAGGCGTTTATCAAGGTTTCTGATCCTGCCCTCAAAACAAAGTGAGCGGCACATCATTTTGCTGGAAGACGTGATCCGTTTCTGCCTGCCCAATATTTTTTCTTTCTTCGGGTACGACAATTTTTCATCCCATATCATTAAAGTGACCCGGGATGCCGAGATCGATATTGACAATGATGTATCCACCTCGCTGATCCAGAAGATCGAGAAGGGATTGAAGAACAGGAAAAAAGGCAAGCCCGTTCGTTTCATCTTTGATAAAGCGATTGACCCGTCTTTACTAACGTACCTGGTTAAACGACTTGGACTGTCGCAGAAAGACAACCTGATCCCCGGAGGGCGCATCCATAATTATGTGGATTTTATTAATTTCCCCGAAACAGTATTTGCACAAAAGAAACTCCGGAAGAAACCATTCATTCACCCGGTATTAAAAAACATCAACCGCATCACCGATATCATTTTAAAGCGGGATGTGCTGCTCAATTTCCCTTACCACTCTTTCGACAGTTTAATCGACCTGTTAAGAGAAGCAGCCATTGACCCCGAAGTGGCCGTCAT
>JAYWAN010000108.1:0-5144 GCA_043782405.1 Chitinophagaceae bacterium | reverse complement strand
GCAGGCACATCATCTGCAAGTTCATGTGCGCTGGTACCTTCTTCGTGGCTATAAGTGAATATGCCCACCCTGTCGAAACGCATCTGCTGTAAGAAAGTTTTCAATTCTTCCACATCATCCCTTGTCTCACCCGGGAAGCCGGCGATCAGTGTAGTGCGCAAACAAATTCCCGGGATGCGGTTCCTTATCTCACCAACAATATCTTCCATTTCTTCCCGGGATATCTGCCGCTTCATTGAACGCAGCATATTATTTGCAGCGTGTTGTAAGGGCATATCGAGGTAATTACAGATATTTTCCCTTCCCTTCATGGCATCAATAATCTCCAGCGGAAATTTTGAAGGGTATGCATAATGCAAACGGATCCATTCTAACCCATCTACATCAGCTAATGCGTGTAATAATTTAGGTAATTCCCTCCTCTTATAAATATCCAGCCCATAATAGGTAAGTTCCTGTGCTATCAGCATCACTTCTTTTACACCTCTTTGCACCAATCGCTTCGCTTCATCCACCAATGATTCAATGGACCGGCTCACGTGTTGCCCACGCATCAATGGTATCGCACAAAAAGAACAGCTACGATTACAACCTTCACTGATCTTCATGTAGGCGTAGTGTTGAGGCGTGTACAATAACCTTTCGCCTATCAGGTCTGCTTTATAATCTGCTTCAAAATGTTTTAATATCATCGGCAACTCCATCGTACCGAAATAAGCATCCACTTCGGGTATCTCTGTCTCCAGGTTATTTTTATACCGCTCGCTAAGGCAACCGGTAACATAAACCTTGTCTAATTTACCCCTGCGTTTAAGTTCTACCTGCTCAAGGATAGTGTTTACACTTTCTTCTTTCGCTTTTTCAATAAAACCGCAGGTATTTACAATAACGATGTTGTGGTCTTTTTTCACATTCTCATGCACCACATCAATATCATTGGCCTGCAACTGGCCACTCAGCACTTCACTGTCCACCATATTTTTGCTACAGCCTAAAGTGATGATATTTACTTTATCGCGGTGTAATGATTTTGTCTTCATGATATAACGGTCGCAAAGGTAAGCTGTTTACGCCTTATAGCCAGTTTACTGACTGAAGGGTAGTGCACCAGTTTGAAAATTATCATTCGCAGAAAAGCTGTCAGCCTGAGCTTGTCGAAGGCGGGTTATAATATAAAATAAAAATAGACCGGTTTCTCCCGCCTCTAGCGGGATCAACCTGACAACTATTCAAACTGATGCACTACCGACTGAAGCAGTTTACCTTTATTGAATAAAAAAAATAAAAATTGTGATTTTAACGACCCCTTTGCGATTAACAGGGCAAAGCATATTTAACAACAAGGATGAGTAAGCGACAACATAATGAAGAACTGTTGAAACAGGTCAATGAACACAAGGCAATACTATTTAAAATATGCAATGCATATTGCAAAAATGAATCCGACAGGGAAGATCTCGCCCAGGAGATCATTTACCAATTATTAAAGTCTTACGAAAATTTTACTCCCCATTACAGGTTCTCTACCTGGATGTACCGTGTGGCGTTGAATGTTGCCATTTCATTTTACAGGAAAGCACGAACGGCCGGCTCGGTGATCAGGTTAATGGAAACCACTACTGAGGTAGAAGACAAAACTGATAGTTTGCTTGAACTGGAGAAAAATATAAACCGGTTGCAGGTATTCATCAGTGAACTAAAAGAATTAGATAAGGCTTTAATGATACTTTACCTGGAAGAAAAGAATTATAAAGAGATAAGTGAGATACTGGGTATCACAGAAACAAATGTTGCCACTAAACTCAGCAGGATAAAAGAAAGATTAAAACAAAGATTCTTAACCACAAATAATTAAGTCATGGAAGACAGTACATTAAAAAATATCTGGCATGCGCAGGATGAAAAGCTGGACAGGGCTTTAAAACTTAACCTCTTCATTCTTGAATCGATACAAACACAAAAAGCAAAATCGAAATTAGGAGCATTGGCCGCTTTTAAAACCTGGGCTGTGGTACTGGGCATTTTATTGGTATTGCTTTTGGGCCTGCTCATTTATGGCAATCAATTGAAAAATATCTTTTTTACGGTTTCAATAGCAATGATCATGTTATTTTCTATTTATGCTGTTGTAGTTTATATAAAACATATTATCCTGATCAGGCGGTTAGATTACAGTGCCAGCATTACCATCACACAAAAAAAACTGGCAAAACTGCAGGCATCCACCATTTCGAGTACAGGTATCCTTGTGTTACAGTTACCCTTTCATTCTACCTGGTTCTGGAGCTGGCAGATGATAAATGATAATGGGATGAAATTCTGGTTCATTGCTGTGCCTGTTACCATCGCTTTTACAATAATTGGTGTCTGGTTGTATAAAAACCTTTCTGAGAAGAATATGGACAAAAAATGGGTAAAGTGCCTGTTCAATGTGGGGCCCGAATATAAAAATGTTGTCCAGGCAAGGAAGTTTCTTCAGGAATTGGAGGAGTTTAAAAAGGATTAAGCAACCAGCGGAGTTATTTCAGCAATTTTAAAATATTCCGTCCCTTCACCAGTCTTGGGCTATACAATACCACTTTGTAGTATACCATTCATCCTTTAAAAAATGCGTTCATGAATTATGACAATCATATTACAATTTACGCAGACTAGATTTGCACCGGAATTTAAAAATAAAGTATAAAGTAAAAGCCATGAAACAAAAACTACTGTTATTAGCAGTTATTACACTATTTACAGCCCTGGGAGCTCATGCCCAAAGCCCCTCAAAAATTACCGGACAGGTTAAAGATGCCAATGGTAATGCAGTCAATGCCGCAACCATCATGCTTTATCGCGGAAAAGATTCGGGGCTGGTAAAAACCGAAGTATCCGATAAAAATGGTAATTATAAGATAGAGCCTGTAAAGCCAGGCACTTATTTTATCCGCACCAGCATGGTGGGCATGCAAAAAACATCATCGCCTGTTATTACGGTAAAAGAAGGCGAAACAGTTACCGCACCTTCAATTACACTGAGGCCGGCTGATAAGAGCCTGCAGGCAGTTAGCGTGACCAGCAAAAAACCCATGGTAGAAGTAAAGGCCGATAAAACGATCTTGAATGTGGAAGGAACGATCAACGCTGTTGGAAATGACGGCCTTGAATTACTACGCAAATCGCCCGGGGTAATGATCGACAAGGACGATAACATCAGTCTTTCAGGAAAGAATGGCGTAAAGATCTACATCGACGGAAAGCCAAGCCCTTTATCAGGCACTGATCTTTCCAGTTTCCTCAAATCGCTGCAATCTTCCCAGATTGAATTGATCGAGATCATCACCAACCCTTCTGCAAAATATGAAGCTGAGGGTAATGCGGGTATCATCAATATTAAACTCAAGAAAAATCTTACCATTGGTACCAATGGTTCTGTGAATGCAGGTTATAATATTGGAATTTATGCAAAATATAATGCAGGATTCACTTTAAATCACCGGGGTCCGAAATCAAATATATTTGGCAATTATAATTTCAATGAGAGTATTAATGAGTTCAACATAAGTTTGTACCGCACAGGAGTTGATACCATATTTGACCAAAAGAACAGGATCGAGAACAGGAATAATGGTTCACACAATTTCAAAACGGGCATAGACTTTTTCCTTAACAAGAAAAGTACCCTCGGGTTTGTAGTGAATGGAAATATTTCCGATAACCAAACCTACACGGAGGGGCCGATGTATATCAGTTACCAGCCAACAAATACACTGGTTAAAACTTTATACGCAACGGGTGACAACAAAAACAAACGTACCAACGCCAATCTTAATGGCAACTACCGGTATGCAGTAAGCGGTGGCAGTGAATTGAATATTGATGCGGACTATGGTTTTTATAACCTGCGCAATGACCAGTTTCAGCCAAATGACTATTACAACCCGGCAGGTGTAAAGTATTTAAGCAACGTATACCACATGATATCTCCAACGGATATTACCATCTATTCCTTAAAATCGGACTATGAGCAGAATTTTAAAAAAGGAAGACTGGGCTACGGTGGAAAGATCGGCTTTGTAAATACCGATAATGATTTCAGGCGCTATAATGTTTATAGTACCAATGAAGTGTACGACACATCACGCAGCAATCGTTTCCAATACAAAGAAAACATAAATGCAGCCTACGTGAACTACAACAAGGCATTAAAAACGGGTTGGGTATGGCAGGCCGGTTTACGTGTTGAGAACACAGATGCAAAGGGCGAATCAACAGGATTTAAATGGGATACCGCCGCAAAAATTTACAAAACTTATGATTCAGTCATAAAGCGTAACTACGTGGATTTCTTCCCAAGTTTTGCAATTACTTATAACAAGAACCCAATGAATCAATGGGGTATCAGTTATAGCCGCCGTATCGACCGCCCCGCTTACCAGGATCTTAATCCATTTGAATTCAAGTTGAATGATTATAGCTACATGAAAGGCAACACACAGTTGAGGCCCCAATACACCAATAGCTTCAGCATTACAAATACATATAAATACAAACTGAATACAAGACTTAATTACAGCCATGTTAAGGACATATTCTCTTTGTTGCCCGACACTACTGAAAAATCAAAGGCTTTCGTTACAAAAAAGAACCTCGCAAAACAGGATATCTGGAGTTTAAATGTGAGCTATCCTTTCCAGTGGAAATGGTACAGTTTCTTTCTTAACCTGAATACTTTTTATTCTAAGTACCAGTCTAAGGAGTTTGGAACAGGCGACAGAAATGTAAGTCTGGAAGTTTATGCTGTTTCATTCTTTATGCAAAATAGTTTCAAACTGGGCAAAGGATATACGGCTGAATTAAGTGGGTTTTATAATTCACCAACGATATGGCAAGGGGCATTTAAAAGCAAGTCAATTTATAATATAGACGGAGGTGTTTCAAAGACGATCATGAAGGGCAAGGGAACCGTGAAAGCTGCTGTGAGTGATATGTTCAATCTGCTGAAATTTTCGGGCGAATCAAATTTTACGGGCCAGACCAGTGTCTTTAATGGTAAGCCAGAAAGCCGCCAGTTCAAGATAAGTGCGAATATTCGTTTCGGTAGCACGCAGGTAAAAGCCAGTCGCCAGCGTAAATCAGCCATCGAAGACGAGAATAACAGG
>JAYWAN010000107.1:0-35579 GCA_043782405.1 Chitinophagaceae bacterium | reverse complement strand
CCGGTCTATTTTTATTATAACCCGCCTTCGACAAGCTCAGGCTGACAGCTTTTCTGAGTATGATAATTTTCAAACTGATGCACTATCGTAAACCGGTGCCATTCACAAACAAATAAAATTTACCTTTGTCCTTCTATCAGCCAGGTTATCGTTCCGTCTATGGCGGGAAGGAAAGTCCGGACAGCAAAGAGCAACACACCCCGATAACGTCGGGGCTCCGTTATGAGCAGTGGAAACGCTGATCATGGCGGAAGAGAAAGTGCCACAGAAAATTACCGTCCTGCTTCGGCGGGATAAGGGTGAAAACGTGAGGTAAGAGCTCACGGCTTTTGCAGTGATGCAATTAGCGGGTAAACCTTGTGTGCTGTAATGCCACGTATATGATCGCCCGAGAGCGGCTCGCTCGATGATCAAGGGTAGGCAGCAAGATCACACCAGTAATGGTGCGACCAGATAAATGATAATCGCCCCTGATAATTATCGGGGGAACAGAATCCGGCTTACAGGCTGATAGTTTTTTTATTTTGTCGGGAAGATGAGGACTATTTTTAGCCGCTGTCTTCCCGACAATTTTTTATCATCGATATCAGGATTGAAAAGCCTGCGCCTGATCTGCAATATCTAAAAAAGCAAAATAATAATATACCATTGCATCCTTTAGCCTGAAGTGCATCAGGAAATCGTGGCCGTATTTTTTTCCGGTAGCTTTTACTACTGCCTGGTGATAACCCCTTACCAATACACTGTCACCCTGCGCAAAAAATTCGCGGGGCTCAAATACTTCATAATTGACCGTGGCACCAAGTGTGGCAAAGAATTCTGCCGCACCGGCCTTGCCAGTGTATTGTTTTGCGTAAGGCACAGCGGGATGATGATACGCATCCCATGTAATATTATGGGTGCAGATGTCAATGATACCCGGAATATTTCCTGTAGCAAAATTTTGAAAAGCATTCTGTATCACTGCTAAGTTTTGTTCTGTAGTTGACATGTTGAATAGTTTTGATTAAGTTTTTTTATGCATTCATATACGGTATTTCATAAATGCTGGTTTGCATTGGGATATCCGGGGATAAAAATATATCGCCATCACTATTGTTTTACGGGCTTACCGTCATTGACATCTTTTATGAATTGTATCAACCCGGGGAAATAATTTTTCTGGTCGTCATACATGCTCATATGGCTGCCATTGGGACAAAGTAAGAACCTGCCGTTTTGCACCTGTGTGCTCATCCATTTCATATGATCGGGATCCATGGTGTCGAATTTCCCACCGATGGTGAGGGTTGGAGTTTTTATTTTCGGCAATTCAGCCTTAACATCCCAGTTCACTAAATTACCACCTACACCAAATTCACTTGGCCCCTGCATGGTTACGTACAGGGATTGATTCATTTTTCCAAAGGAACGTGTTACGGGCTCCGGCCATTGCTCTACCGGAAAACGACAGATATGTTTAACGTAATAGTTGGGGTACAGCAGTTCCATGTATTTTGGGTTTTGAAAATCCCCTTTCTTTTCAATCTGCCTGATGGTATCTAAAATCTTCGGATCAAATTGTGGTGCTAAAACATCTTCGGCATATTTTCCATAATCCGGTGCACTACTCATCATATTGGAAATGATGAGGCCTTTTAAATTATCGGGGTACTTCAACGCATACTGCATGGCCAATAAACCTCCCCATGAATGCCCAAGCAGGTAAAAATTATCTTTGGTAAGGTTCAATGCCAAGCGCACCTGCTCAACTTCTTCTACATATCGCTTAAGGTCCCACATTGATGTATCTTTTGGATTGTCGGAATTTCCACAACCCAGTTGATCGTAATAAATAAATTCAAAACCTTCAGGTAATAAGAAACTTTCAAAACATTCAAAATACTCATGCGTGGCACCGGGGCCGCCGTTCAACAACAGTATCTTTATTTTTGGGTTATTCCCCATTTGCTTTGTCCAAACATTGAATTTCCCCTTTGATGTTTCTATCGGAATAACTTTAATGCCACCGGTCTGCACTGTTGCATAGAGGTCTTCATTTGAAGTTGTAGCTGCTGTTGTTTTATTTTTATCAGTACAGGCAACCAAAATAGCAAGCGCATATAACGGGAGCAGTTTTTTCATAAATTAATTTAAAAAACGAACTTACGGATATCTATTTTCGGCGGATTTAAGCGGTAACAAATTCTTTAAAGATGGAATTCTTAATAGCAGGCCATTCGTCATTGATAAAGCTAAAATAAACAGTATCCCTGATAGTTCCATCATCATTGATGATATTTTTTCTGAACACGCCTTCTTTTACCGCCCCGATTTTTAACATGGCTTTTTGCGATTTAAGGTTGAGGAGGCTGGTCTTTAATTCGATCCTGTTCAGCAGCAGTGTTTCAAAACCAAAACTTAATAATAAGAACTTGCAGTGCTTGTTAAAACCCGTTCCCTGCAGGGAGGGATCTATCCAAGTCCAGCCGATCTCCAGTTTTTTATGTGCAAATTCAATATTTGCAAACCGTGTTGACCCTGCATAGGCATTCGTTTGTTTATCAAAATAGGCAAAGGGGTAGGATTTTTTGTTTTTCTTTTCTCCCAAAGCCGTATCAAAATATTTACGGAATTCTTCGGCTGTGTTTATTTTGGCTACGGTAAATAGCCAAAGAGATTTTTCCATGGCTACAGGAAGCAACAGTTCAAAATGTTTTTCTTCTAGTGGTTCCAGCCTCACCAGTTCATCTTCCAAAATTATTTCCTGTTCAAAAAAGATTGAATAATCCATTTCAATAATTGGTTTTTAATAATTTGGCTACAATTTTATCTATCGGTAGTGTAACAGCTTCTTCCGTGAATTCCTCCCAATTAATAAAACGGAAAGTTTCCGTCTCACCGGTTGCTGCATAAATCTTCATTTGCTCCTCATCAAAATCAAATACGGTATTGCGTAAGGGTACGGCAATTGGTTCAAGTGCTTTTACAAAATAATAAATGGAAATGATCTGGTGCTGGGGGTCAAAAGCGCTGCGTTGAAAATGATCTGTGGTATAGAAGTGATCGCTTACCAATACTTTTAAATGCATCTCTTCCATTAATTCCCTTTGCAGGCAATCCCTTGTTCCTTCTCCAAACTCCAGTCCGCCACCCGGAAATTTAGTAATATAACTGCCACGGATATACTCATCACTTACCAAAACCTGCCTGGCTTCATTGATCAATATGCCGTATACCCTTACATTGAACATAGGTAAAAGTTAAAACCATTTTTTCTTCATGAAATAAGCGCTGATGATGATTGAAATGACAAGGGAAATAATGATGGGCACATAAAAGGAATGTGGCCAGTTTTGTCCCGGAATGGGTACGTTCATTCCATAGATGCTGGTTACCAGCGCGGGTAATGAAAGTATGATGGTAATGGAAGTAAGCCTTTTTAAAACATTGTTGAGGTTATTGGAAATGATGCTGGCAAATGCATCCAGAGAACTCACCAAAATATTTGTGTAGGTATTTGCCATTTCAAGGGCCTGGCTGGTTTCAACCACAAGGTCATCAAGGAATTCCTTTTCCTCGTCGTTGAACTGCAGGATATTGGTACGGGCCATTTTGATCATCAATAGTTCATTGCTTCTTAATGCAGTGATAAAATATACCAGGCTCTTTTGTACCCTCACCAGTTCAAGTAATTCGGCATTACGGTTACTGTCGTATAATTTTTGTTCCAGTAAATTCCTGCGTTGATTGATCTCTTTAAGATAGTCCTGGAAATTGGTGGTTACTTTTTCAAATATCTTAAGCACCATCATGTTCTTCTTATCGGCATTGCGGTTTTGAAAACTGTTGAGGAATTTTTTGATGGCTTCATTCTCAAATGAGTTTACCGTAACGATATGATGCTCCGTTAATATGATACAGATAGGGATGGTGATATAAAAAGCATCGCTCTCATTGAATGAATTATTCTCTGTCGGGGTTTTTATTACAATGAGTTTTACATGGTCATCAACTTCATACCGGCTGCGTTCATCTATATCAAGGGAATCTTTTAAAAAATCAAGAGGAATTTCAAGTGATTCGCTAAGTTCAGAAAATTCTTCCTGTTTAAGAGGGGGCAATACATTTACCCAGCTACCATTCTCAGGTTTAGTGATGGCGATGGTTTTGTTATCAACATTTTTAAAGTACTGGATCATGAAATTATTGCGCTTTTCTTTTATTGATACTGTCTAAATGGTGGAGGGTATGAAAAATGGTGAAATAACAAAGCTCACGCAGTGTAATGCGGCCCAGTAAAGGATGTTTTGCCAGGTAATGGTCAAGGTCTTTTTCCGTCCTGTTATTATCCAATGCGGTAATGAATTTTTTTGTGGCTTTGTGCCAGTTGCCCAGCAGTTTTTCTTTGCCGTATTTTACTGCAATAGGTTTTGGTACATAACGTGCACTTGCTTTTGCACCATCTTCCAGCTTCTTCATATACCTGGTCAGCAGTTCCTCATAACCGCGTGAAGGGCGGTTGGGTTTTCCGCCTACCCATCTTACCAAAAAAAGCGGCAGCCTGTACGCAAGGGTAGTGGTGTTGGTGGAAAGGATAAGGTGCTGCATATTTTCCGCGACAGACCATTTGCCTCCTGGTCTTTCAAAAAAAGAAGTTTCATTCATGGCATCGCAGGTTTGTGAAAGCCGGTTAAATGCAATTTCAGCAGCGGTGGTGATTGCTTTTTTTGTCATGATCAGATTTCTATTGTACCTGTATAAACCAATTCGGCAGGGCCGCATAACCATATATTCTCAAAATGCTCATCATCAATCTTAGTGAACTCTACGCTTAAATGCCCACCCCGTGTTTTTACTTCAACACGGTTAAAACCATTTTCGTTATGGGCGCTTAATAATGCAGAAGCGGTGACACCGGTACCGCAACTGAAGGTTTCATCTTCAACACCACGTTCGTATGTGCGTACATAAATGCTGTCTTCATCCAATGATTCTACAAAATTAACATTAATGCCTTCCTGTGCAAACTCTTTGCTGTAGCGGATCTCACGGCCGGTTTCCACCACATCAATATGTGCCACATCCGGAGCGAATTTTACAAAATGAGGCGATCCTGTATTGATGATCGTATACGACGAGTGTTGATCAACCTTGTCTACATCTTTCATTTTCAACCGTACCATCTCATTGATATCTATTTCAGCTTCATGATCGCCATCAACTGCCAGAAAACGGTAAGTACTTCTGTGAATACTTTTATGCATGGCGAATTTAGTAAGGCATCTTCCCCCGTTACCGCACATACTGCTTTCGTTTCCGTCGGCATTATAATACATCATCTCAAAATCGTAACCATCTTTTTTGTTCAGCAACATCAACCCGTCGGCGCCAATACCAAAACGCCTGTCGCAGATATGTTTCACCTGCTTTGCGGTTAATGCTCCGTAAATATTTTCGCGGTTGTCCAGGATCACAAAATCATTGCCGGTGCCCTGGTATTTATAAAATTCAATTTTCATTTTAAATATTATCTGAAATGACCTGTAATGTAGACTTAATTAATTTTTCTACCGTGGCATTGCCATCCTTGCTGAATTCTTTAGAAATGCGGTTGGCAACTATTGCGCTTAAAGATAAACAATGATGACCTAAAACTTTACCCATGCCATAAATGGCCGATGTTTCCATTTCAAAATTACTGATGCGGTGCTGCCCGAAGCGGAATGAGGTGAGTTGGTCGATCAATGCCGGATGGGTGAGCCCCATGCGTAAAACCCTTCCCTGCGGACCGTAAAAACCGGGGCAGGTAACTGTGATACCCTGGTGAAAACCTTGAACAAAATGTTTTAATAAAGACATGCCGGCTGTAGTAATATAGGGAGCCGATATCCCCTGGTGCATCTGGGTATGGGTATTGAAAGCCTGTATCACCGCTTTTTCTTCTTCATTATTATTTTGAAGATAGAAGTTCATTAAATTATCGAGCCCCAATCCATGTGTGCTGGCCACAAAACTATCCACGGGTATTGCGGCCTGCAAAGAACCCGATGTGCCAACACGGATGATATTCAGTGAAGTAAGTTTTTCCTTGATGAGCCTGGTATCGAGGTCGATATTTACCAGGGCATCCAGTTCATTGAGTACAATGTCGATATTATCCGGACCAATGCCGGTACTTACGCAACTGATCTTTTTTTTGCCGATATAGCCGGTATGGGTGATAAATTCACGGTGATGATTTTTATATTCGATCCTGTCGAAGTGTTTGCTCACTGCTGCAACCCTGTCGGGGTCACCAACCGTGATGATCGTTGTAGCGATTTCCTCAGGGCGGCAATTCAAATGATAAATGGCGCCGCGGTCATTTATGATGAGTTCTGATTCTGCTATCCGGTTCATAAAATGTTTTGATAAAATTACCTTATTTTTGCACTTGTAAAAAATGAAATGCAGTTCTTTTTACGTTTATAATTTTGCATTCAGTATTTTGCATTTTTAAAAATGGTCCTGTGGCCGAGTGGCTAGGCAAAGCTCTGCAAAAGCTTCTACACCAGTTCGAATCTGGTCGGGACCTCAAATTATTGAAACGTCATTGCGGGCGAATTGATCTCCACAGCAATGACGTTTTGTTTTCCATATGCTGGTAAGAATCATATATTGGCTGGGTATTGCAGCCTGCATCGTACTCATCATCTCCTGTTTTATGCCCTGGGCATATTATGCCGACCTGAAGCAGTATTTTACTGGTTTTTACAGTTTTAATAATGAATACGGCCGGCCTGGGAAATTCCTGGTACTTGTTGCTGTCATTGCACTGTTATTTATGTTGCTGCCAAGATTATGGGCAAAGCGGGCCAATCTTTTTTTATGTGCGCTTGGGGTAGGCTATACGATCAAAACTTATATCCTTTTTGGTTCCTGCTATAATAATTATTGCCCCGAAAAAAAAACGGGTATTTACCTTATGCTCATCTCATCTGTTGTAATGCTTGCCGCTACAGTTTTTCCTGAGTTTAAAGTGAAGGAAAGAAAATAGGTATTCAACCGGCTTATACAATTTATTACAGTGATCATTACTGATTCAACGAATTGGTAATAGCGGCACACCCTTTCTAATTTATCTAATAGCACTAATTCTTCTTCACTTCTTTGGCCCAGGCATCCTTCAGTGTAACGGTTCTGTTAAACACCATTTTTTCTGCAATGGAATCCTTATCCAGGCAGAAATAACCCTTCCTGATAAATTGATAACGGTCATCCATACCTGCATTTTTCAACGAAGGCTCTATAAAAGCCCTGGTGATCACCTGCAATGAATGGGGGTTGATATTATCTTTAAAATCGCCTTCTTCGGCAGCGGGGTTCTCTGCTTTGAACAAGCGGTCGTACAAACGTACTTCTGCGGTTAAAGCATGTGCCACGCTTACCCAGTGAATGGTTCCCTTTACGCTGATGCCGCTGGTATCATTGCCGCTCTTACTCTCGGGGATATACGAACAATGCACTTCAATTACCCTGCCACCCGCGTCTTTGACAAAACCTTCACACTTTACGATATAGGCGCTCTTCAGGCGTACCATGGCACCCGGTGCAAGACGGAACCATTTTTTTGCAGGCTCTTCCATGAAATCTTCGCTTTCTATCCACAGTTCTTTGCTGAAAGGAACAGCCCTTGTCCCCATGGCTTCATCCGGGCCATTTTCACTGATATTTTCTTCAGTTGTATTTTCATCATAGTTGGTGATGATGAGTTTTACCGGGTCCAGCACGGCCATAACCCTCATTGCAGTTTTATTCAACTCTTCCCTTAAGCAAAATTCCAATAAACCAAGGTCGATAAGATTTTCCCTTTTTGCCACGCCGATCTTTTCGCAAAAAGTACGGATGCTGCCCGGCGTATAACCTTTTCTCCTGAATGCGCTTAGTGTTGGCATACGGGGATCATCCCAGCCACTCACGTGGCCATCGTTCACCAGTTGCAGTAATTTTCTTTTGCTCATCACCGTATAACTCATGTTGAGCCTGGCAAACTCATATTGGTGCGAAGGGAATATCCCCAGTTTTGCAATCAGCCAGTCGTATAACTCACGGTGTGGGATAAACTCAAGCGTGCATATGGAATGGGTGATATTTTCGATGCTGTCACTTTGCCCATGCGCAAAATCATACATGGGATAGATGCACCAGTTATCTCCTGTGCGGTGATGATGGGCATGTTTGATACGGTAGATGATGGGGTCACGCATCAGCATGTTGGTGTGTGCCATTTCAATCTTAGCCCTTAGTACTTTTTCGCCATCCTTATATTTCCCTTCTTTCATTTCGGTAAAAAGGCGAAGGTTCTCTTCGGTCGTCCTGCTGCGGTATTGGTTGTCTTTGCCCGGTTCGGTGGGAGTGCCTTTCATTGCTGCAATCTCATCCGCAGTTGAATCGTCAACATAAGCGAACCCTTTTTTAATAAGATCCAGCGCATAACCGTAGAGGATATCGAAATAATCAGAAGCATATAATTCATTGGCCCAGTTAAACCCCAGCCAGCGGATATCATCCTTGATGCTTTCTACGTATTCGGTATCTTCTGTTACAGGGTTGGTATCATCAAAACGCAGGTTGGTCTTTCCACCATATTTTAAACCCAATCCAAAGTTCAGGCAAATGGCTTTGGCATGGCCAATATGTAAATAGCCATTGGGTTCGGGGGGGAAACGGGTGAGAATGTTTTTATATTTACCGTCCTTCAGGTCTTCCTCAATAATTTCCTCAATAAAATTTAAAGGCTTTTCTTCGATCATCATTTTTCATTTATAGGACAAATTTACGGTGAACTTTTACAAAGTTTGGAACCTTACCAAAGTTTAACCGGCTTTCTTTATTTTCTCCAGCATCGTTATGATGATGTCGAGCTTTTCTGTTTCGATCTTATTCAGCTGCTTTTGCAGGCATTCAATTTCTTCCTTTGCTTCCCTATTGGTGCGGAAATCTTCGTCGGCTTGCACCCTGTCGCGCTGGCTTTGCCGGTTTTGTGCCATCATGATGATAGGTGCAGCATAGGCAGCCTGTGTAGAAAAAATAAGGTTAAGCAGGATGAACGGGTAGGTATCCCAGTGATTGATGAAGCCAATGACATTTAATGCCATCCAGATAATAACGAAAACAGATTGCCAGATGATAAAGGTCCAGGAGCCCATGCCATTGGCAACAGCATCGGCTATACGTTGTCCAAAAGTGGAAGATTCCCTGTGCTTATCATGCCATGTTTTTTTTGCCATTGTAATTGATTTAGGTTAAATGAAATGACTGAAAACTAAAAGGCCTTTTTATCATTGCCAACCGGAAATAATAAAAAGACCTGTTATTATATGAGCCGGTATCACCGGGTGTGTAAACAAATTTAAGCCCTTCCCATTCTTTTAAGATGTGTGGCATGCGAAACGATGGCATGCCGCATCTTTGGGAATTCGATATACTTGATGCCGTATTCTGCACAGGTTTGCTTGATGATCTTACTGATGGCAGGGTAGTGGATATGAGAAATTTTAGGGAACAGGTGATGCTCTATCTGAAAATTCAATCCACCAACCAGCCAGGAGATTAATTTATTCTTTGTAGCAAAATTGGCGGTGGTCTCTATCTGGTGAATGGCCCATTCATTCTCTATTTTATTGATATCGGCATCAGGGACAGGGAATGCAGTTTCTTCAACGGTATGTGCCAGTTGGAATACCACGCTTAATACAAAACCGGCAAACATGCTTATGATGAGGAAGCCCAGCAACCATTTCACAAATCCCAATAAATAGATGGGTAATGCGATCATCATGAATGCATAACCAACTTTGGCGATCCAGAATGCAACATGTTCAAAACTGCTCATTTTTTTAATGGGTACCGTACCCACTTTTTTCTTGAAATACTTGGTATAATCCGTTGCAAAAACCCAGATGATTAGCAGGAGCGTGTACAGGAACCATACATAGATATGCTGAAAACGGTGGATCTTGTATTTTTTTTGCGTGGCACACATGCGCAACATGGGTTTTATTTCAATGTCGTCATCAACACCGTCGATATTGGTATAAGTATGGTGAATGATATTGTGTTTATTATTCCACATGATACCGCTTGCACCCAAAGCATTCACAGAGAATGCTGCGATCTTATTCCAGAATTTACTGTTGCTGAAACTGCCATGCCCGCCATCGTGCATCACATTGAATCCGATAGCAGCGGTTAAGCCTCCCATAAAAAAACATTCGATGATGGCAAGCCAGGTAGGAGGTGTAAAAAATACAACATGAAAATAAAGCGCAACATAAGAAACCCAGAACAAAACCGCTTTAAAGTATAAACCGAAATTTCCTGTTGACGGTTTCTGCGATTGTGTAAAATAATCACTCACCCTGCCTTTGAGTTCCTGGTAAAAAGTAGAGCCACTTACATTTAAAAATTTTGGGGTTGCCATAATTAAATTTATTTTTTATTCAACGAATTCAACGAATTACACTGATTGTTTCATTTGTGCCAATTCGCGGTCTGTATTTACGTATTTTCTTTAATCAGCGCATCAAAATTATTGAAACCGATCATTTTTTCTGAGATAAACCCTTCCGCATATTTCACCCCGATCATTTTTCCAAACCACTTGTGCCGGTAAACCACGCTGTCTAAAAAATCCGGTGTCGAAATATAAGTTTGCGGTCCATCAATTCCTTCCATATGAAACTGCGAAGTATATGCTTTTATCGCTTCCAGTTTTTGCTCAAATACTGCAGTGATATCAACTACAAAATCAGGATTCAAAAACCTGTCCTGGATATAATGCAATACATATTTTGGCCGCCATACATCCTGGACTATATCCTTATCACTGGTTTCAATCTTTTTGAGCCCCGAAAGGAATGCGGCATCCTCCACCAGTTTGGCCGAACGCCCATGATCGGGGTGGCGGTCGGTTGGTGCATTGCACAAAATAATCTCAGGTTGATAACGGCGCAATGCAATAATTATTTTCCGTTGGTGCGCTTCATCATTTTGAAAAAAACCATCTGCCATGCCCAGGTTCTCCCTCACTTCCACACCTAATATTTTCGCCGCATCAGCAGCTTCTTTCAACCTTGTTTGCCCTGTTCCCCTCGTACCAAGTTCACCGGCAGTAAGGTCAATGATACCGGTCTTTTTACCATTGTTCTTTTCTACTAATAAAACACCGGCGCAACTCAATTCAACGTCATCAGGATGAGCACCAAAAGCAATAATATCTAACTTCATTCCGGTTAATAAAATTTCTGCTGGCAAGTTACATCATTTACAACATCTGTGGACCTAAAAAAGGCGCAATCGATGCCCAATGGGTATTTATTAACAATAGATAGGGGAAAGTGAAGAAAAAAGCAGGATCCTTTACCGGGACTAACCAATTTATATGAGTTGGATACAAACTCTAAACTCTTAACTCTAAACTCTTAACTAGCTCCTGTACCCATACATCCGCTGTACCTCCTGCACGATCTTCTCTATCTCTGCATCATCGCCACTGGCATCATAGGGTTGTTTTAAACTGGTATCAAAAAAGAAAGCGACCGTTTGGTAAAACCTTGCAACAAGTCCGCCCTTGTATTCCTTGATTATCTCGTAACAGTTATTCCCGGTCTCCCGGTTAATAAGTTTCATCAAAACCTTTCCCTGGTAAATGGATAAATTGGTGAGCGGGTCGGTAAATTCCCTTTTCAGGTCTTTTTCTCTCGACTTTATATAATCTTTCCGGGCCGACTTATCATTAATGGTTGCCATTTTTGCATTCATATCATTGAGTACGGCACTGGCACGCCTGGCATAAGGATAGGTTACATATACCGCATTGCGCAATCTTGTCCACCTGGCTTTTGCACTCATATTTGCAGGGGAAAGATGCGAGTACAGGAAAAAATTCTCTAATGTTTTTGCTTCAATGGTATCGCCTTCATATACTACGGCGGCATGCAGAATGGTATCATTAATGCCATATTGCGCAAATACAGTATTGCCCTTTGAATTGAAGAGTAAAATAATTGCCAGGTAAAGGCCCTTCTTAAATATGTGCTTTTGTAGCAGCCCCATGTTGTAAATTTACAGCTTAATGCTGTTTATTAATACCTCTAGATGCTTAAAGTAACCATAAAGTTTACTGTCCCCGTATTCTTTTTATTGCTGCAATCCTGTAAAACAGCTGATAAAAGCAGGGAAGCGGAAGAAGAAAACAGGTTGCAGGCCGATTCTGTTTCGGAAGCAAGGATCGATTCTGCGTATGCAGCTATTAATAAAGCCTGTGATACACTGTTGGTGCACAAGGTTCCACTGCTGGTGGAATTGTTGAAAAAAAAAGACACCAACGCCGTAAAAAAAATATTTGATACGCCTGCATTGTATGTTGATGCCGATAAAAAAGTTGAAAAAGTAATCAGGCAATTGAAAGCGGATTGTGATACTAATTTGCTAAAAGAAACATATAGAAGACTGCGGCTCCGGCCAAAACCAAGGCCAATGCTGCATAAAAAGGCGAAAGCTTAGCCCTGCGTGTAGCACTCATCACTAATCCCATCGCCATCACCACCAGGCCTATCCATACCAGGTTGATATAGGGAAAGACGTAAGCTTTTAACGTGATAAAGTCAATGATCTTATCAGATTCCTTTATGCCAAGCTTTATTTTTTTCCCTTCTGCAACCCCGTCAAAACGCAGGAAGAGATTTTGCGCATACACGGTATCGTCAACATGGTTCAATCCAAAATTATCTACCAATACCAGGGGCATGGCTTTGTAATGCATGCTGTCCTTGCCAAAAAGGGTGATATCGGCCATCAGTGCAGCATCGGTTGGTTTAAAATGATATCGTTCATTGTCGGGGTTTTTTACCACCCGGTTCAGTACCATGAACCCATTGCTGTAAAAAGCGGTATCGCCTTCAGCCATTTCCTTTATCTTAAACTGGCTGGTATCCGTTTTTTTATCATCGCTTACTGCATAAGAAATATAAGTGAATACATCTTTGGTGAGGTATGCCTTGGTATCGGGATTACTGCTCATGTTATTATCCTTCATGAGGTAAACATCGGGCCAAAGCGTAAATTGTTCTACAGTTTTTTTTGTGGCGGGGTCTTTTCTTTCAAACCTTAATTCATAAAAACGCCTTCCTTTCTCATTGCCCAGCGAATCTTTTACATAAGTGACTTCATAGGGCCCCATGGTGGTAGGTAACTGTCGTATCAGGGTGAGGTTTTCCCTTGGATCATCCTGTTCCCTTGTCATAGGGTCTTTGCCTGCAGGAAGATTAATACCATTGGCACTGCTGTTGCTGATCACTTTTTTATTGGCCGATGATATCAGGATACCAACCAGTAATAATGCAAAACCTACATGTGCAACAGATGCACCTGCCGATTTTAATTTACCGTTCAATCCACTCCATATATAAGTTGCATTGGCAACAACAGAATATATTGCTGTGAATAATGCCACATATATAGCACCTAAAAACCCTGCTGTCTGTTTATAATAAGTGATGGGGTAAAAAACAGCGAGCAGGATGGTGATTGCTGCAGCAAGCAGGGTAGGCAGGGCGATCTTTTTTAAAACATAGTTAGCCGGACTGCTCCTGTATTTGAAATATTGTGTGATGGCGCTCAGCAGTGCAATGATGATGGCCACCAGTATGAGCACTTTATTATAAGAATATTCTACATTTTCGGGGTTGGCGATATTGGTGCCAAAGACCTTATTGTAAACCGGTACCGATGTTTTGGCAATGATGAACATGGCACCCAGGAACAGCACAAGTGAGCCGATGAACATCCAGAATTCACGCGAGTCTATCCTTTCTTCTTTATGTTCGGCAGGGATCTTCTTTAAGTTGGTAAAGAATAAAATAAGTGCGGGAAGTGCAAACGCCGCTAAAAAGGAAAGCAGCATGGTGTAAACGGTGATCACTTCTTTTTCTTCCTTATCTATCGTGAACGCATGTACGGAGGTATCGGCGAGTATGCCCGTCCTTGTTAAAAACGTGGAGTAAAGTATAAAAACAAAAGTGAGTATCGCAAAGATATAACTTGCCCTTAGCGAATGGCCGGTTGCTTTGTAGATGGCCATGGTATGCAAACCCGCAATAAGGATAAGCCATGGCACCAGTGATGCATTCTCCACAGGATCCCATGCCCAGTAGCCGCCAAAGGATAAGGATTCATAAGCCCATTTTCCGCCCATCAGGATACCCACACCCAGCACACAGGCGCTTACCAATGCCCAGGGCAGTGCCGGTTGTATCCATTCGCCAAAACGTTTGGTTTGTATACCGGCATAAGCATAGGCAAATGGAATAATGGTAGTAGCAAATCCTAAGAACAATACGGGTGGGTGGATCACCATCCAGTAATTGCGCAACAAAACATTTAAACCAATACCATCCCTTATAAAATTCAAATAATTGGGCTGGCTGAAGATCGGCGCTGCAATTTCATTTCTTGTTAAGGTAAAGGGGCTGCTGCCGATATGGATACCGAAGAAATAAATACCCAATATCATCAACAGCAAAAAGAATTGTGCAAAACTGATGACGGTCATCACCGGTGCTTCCCAATCCTTACTTTTTTTGATGATGATGGCCCCAAGGATGCTGTGCCATATCGTCCACAATAAAAAACTTCCTTCCTGCCCTTCCCAGATACAGGCCAGCAGGTATTTTGATTCCAGTTCTTTGGATGCATGCTTGTACGCATACATGTATTCGAAATAATGATGCGAACAGATGTAAAAGATGGTGGCAAATACAATAGCGGTAGCGCCTACCTGCGTAAAGAAAGCCGTTCTTGCAAACCTTAACCAGGACTTTTTTTGATTGATATCGGTTGCCCGGCTGGCGGTAAAATAGGCGATAGTGGAGAGGATGGAAGCTACAAACGCAAGGACCACAAAGAAATGCCCGATCTGTCCCGGTAATAAATGTTCGCCTTCAAACTTCATTAAAATTTATTTATATGCTGATTGCCTGTTGACTATCCATCATTGCATCAATACTTCGAACTATCCCGCTGCTCAACCACCGTTTTCTCCAATTGCTTCTTATCATCCTTGTATTTACTTGGGCATTTAAGTGTGATCTCCTGGCATTCAAAAATATCTCCCTGCATTTTTCCCTGCATTACCACTCTTTCACTTTTTTCCAGGTCGGTTGGTTTGTCTTTATGATAAACAACCCTGGTCACTCCACCCAGGCTATCTTTTGCATAAAAAGAAAGATAATTCTTCACCGGGTCGTATTCCATCGGCTTCGAATTATCGAACTTGGCGATCATGTGAACAAATTTACCCTGCTTTTGTTTGGCCGAAGCGATCGTTTCATAAGTAGAAAAATCACCCGCAGAAAAAACGAGCAGTGAAACGATGAGTGCTGCAATGGCAAGAAGTATGATGATGTGCGTACGCTTCATGTGCTTAAAATTCGTCGCAAAGTTAGCGCAAAAAAGCCTGCATAAAGTGCTAATGAAGGTTCTTTTTTCACATCCTTTAAAATTGTTTTGGAGTGGACTATCTTTGCAACTCTTTTAACAGACCGTCATGACAGACCTTTCACAATTTGACCCCAATGGTGTTGGCAATCCCAACAATAATATTTTTGGCCTGCCCTTTTCAGAAGAAGAGGCAAGATTGGTGATACTGCCCATACCCTGGGAAGTTACAGTAAGCTACAATGCAGGCACAGCAAGGGCTCCGGAGCATATCTTTACAGCAAGCCTGCAGGTTGACCTGTTTGACCCTGATATCAAAGACGCATGGAAACAGGGTTTCTTCATGCGGCCTGCCGATAAAAAAGTATTGATGAAAAGCGATTACCTCCGTAAGGAAGCAGAACTCTACATCAACTACATATCGCAGGGAGAGATCGTGGGCGACAATAAATTCATGTGCAAATCTCTCAAGGATATCAATGAAGGGAGTAATTATTTGAATAGTTGGGTGTACGAACAAACAAAAACCCTGCTTGAACAGGGGAAACTGGTTGGTTTACTCGGCGGAGACCATAGCACACCGCTTGGTTTTTTTAAAGCGATTGCCGAAAAGCATGGCGATTTTGGCATACTGCAGATCGATGCACATTGCGACCTCCGGGTGGCTTACGAAGACTTTAAATATTCACATGCATCCATCATGTATAATGCCCTGGAAGAGATCCCGGCTTTGAAAAAATTGGTGCAGGTGGGCGTAAGGGATTATTGTGAAGAAGAAATTGCTTACGTGAACAACAGCGGTGGCAGGGTAAATACTTATTTTGATAAAGCGATAAAAGAACGCCAGTATGATGGTGAAAGCTGGAAACAGATCGCAGATGATATAGTGAACCAATTACCTGAAAAAGTTTTTATCAGTTTCGATATTGACGGACTGGATCCCAAACTTTGTCCGCATACCGGTACACCCGTGCAGGGCGGCTTTGAAACAGAACAGGTCTTTTATCTCTTTAAAAGATTATTACAAAGCGGCCGGAAACTTATCGGCTTCGACCTCAATGAGACGGGTGTTAGCCACGACGAATGGGATGAGAACGTTGGTGCAAGGTGTTTGTTCAAATTGTGTAACCTCATGATCGCCGCAAATCCCAATTAATGGAAAGCTACAGCATCATTTTAAAGAATGATAAGCTGCGTTCATACAGGCGCATGTCCATCCTGATATTGGTACTGCATTTTTGTTTTTTTATTTATTATTTGCTTAAGGTGCAAACCGGTATTGTGGCGATTGCCGGGTTCGCTGTTACTACTATAGCGTTATTGTTTCAATTTACAGCGATAAAAAAAAATGGCCGGCCAACGGTGCCAGTTTCAATTGCCTTTATAGCGTTGGCAGTTACCTGGGTGTTTTTTCAAAATTACTGGCTGGCCCTTGCACTCATTCTCCTTGCTGCCCTTGACTTTATTTCGGGAAGAAAAATGTTGCTGTCATTTTTCCCGGATAAGATCGAACTGCCTTCCTTCCCTAAAAAAACAATTGGGTGGACTGAATTGAATAATGCCATCCTGAAAGACCGCATCCTTACACTTGATTTTAAGAATGACCGTTTGATACAGGGCGAGATCGATAAGGAAAGTTTTGGTGTTGATGAAGGGTTGTTCAATAATTTTTGCTCCCGGCAATTGGTAATTTCCTGACCATGTTTTTACTCAATGATTAATTATTGTAATTGATGTATGGAATTTTCGGGCCCCTGCATCACAGTTCAAAACCAACTGTTATGCCAACCCACTACACTATTCCCGTCATTCACCCGGCATTTGAACTGTTGAAACGTTCTGCCCGGATACTTCATTTTATTGCCGCATCACTCATCCTGGTCAATGCATTGTATGAACTGTCGGCACATGACGTAAGTAAATTCTTATCTTATTCGCAGGTGGTCATCGCTGTTGATATTTTCCTGCTGGTATTTTTTGGTGGTGTATTATTGGTAGAAGCACCGCGGCTCAACCTCATCTTTCGTTTTATTGAAGTGCCGGTATTGATGGGTATTGCATTCAACCTGATGGCAGATGGCCATATTTGGTTTGGCGCAGTTCATTTATTGTTTTCCCTGGGTTACCTCTTTTTGTTTTATAGGGAATGGCGGGTATTACGTTCTGAATCGGTGGATATAAAACCTACGGGCATCACTATACCCAATTTTATCAGGGATGCAGAGATAAGCTGGACTGAAATAATGTCCATATTACCCAAATACCACAGCATCATCATCAAAACCATTGGCAACAAAACCATACAGTTCCAGTTGCGGAAAAATTTAAAAATTGAGGAACTGCAACAAATAGACGAATTTTGCCAAAAACATTTAACGAGTTGATGGATGACAGTATTAAGATGACAGTAACCCTGGATCGTAAGACTATCAACTATCATTTCAAAACTGTCATTAATGGTTTTATCACAGCACCCTTATATCCTTTATTCTGACGGTGAAGGAAATATCTTCGAAGACACTTCACTTTATACAACCGGCCGCAGTGGCTGGGACGCTGTGCCCGTACCCACAGAGGAATGGATAGAACTGCCCTCCGGCGGAAACTTATACGAATTGCCCGGTCGCCGTGGCATTGGCATTGATGTAAAAACAGGGGAGATGCGGCTTTGTGAAAAGGGCTGGGCTGTTGCGGCTTTTATCCCTCCTGCACATACCGGGCTTTATATGGCGGCTTATGAAACCATGAAAGACGCACCGACATTACCGTTGTTCTGCTATACTGCTGCCGGATGGCTGGATGAAAAATTTTACGTGCCTGCTGTACGTATTGAACAGGATATCCGGCAGGAATGTGAAGGCTATGATGATGAACAGGTAAAAACGGGAACAGATCATTTATTAAAAGCGTATCCGCATAACCGTTTGGTTAAGCATCTCATGGAAAACTGCTGTATGACCTATCATTGCCCGGCTGCTAGAAATTTTGCTATGGGCAGGTGGGAATGTCCTGTACCCACATCACCTGCATGCAATGCCAATTGTATCGGCTGCATTTCTTTTCAGCCAGTTGAAGAAACCATTGTTAGTACACAGGACAGGCTGACCTTTAAACCCACGGCAGAAGAGATCGTTGAATTTACCGTACCGCATTTGGAAACAGCACCTTTTCCGCTGGTCAGTTTTGGCCAGGGTTGTGAAGGCGAACCTTTGCTGATGTGGGAGATCTTACGGGACAGTATAATCGAAATTCGCAAGCATACACAAAAGGGAAGTATCAACATCAATACAAACGGAAGTAAACCCGATGCGGTGAAAGCATTATGTGAAGCCGGGTTGAACAGTATGCGGGTAAGTACCAATTCGGCAAGGGGAAGTGTTTACATGCCTTATTACAGGCCCAATAATTATGTGTTTGAAGATTTGATGGAAAGTTTAAAGGTGGTTCGCAGTTATGGGGGCTGGACAAGCATCAACTATTTTGTTTTTCCGGGCATGACCGACAGCATTGAAGAATATGAAGCCTTGCGTAAACTCATCAAAGAAACTGATCTCTGTATGATACAGTGGCGCAATTTTAATATAGATCCCGATTGGTATTTAGGAAAGATCGGGGTTACAGAAACAGGCGAATGCATGGGCGTTAAGCAAATGATGGCGCTCATCCGTGAAGAATTCCCCAATCTCAAATTCGGGTATTTCAACCCTTCAATAGAAAGAATCAAAGGAAATTTTGAAATGGATTTTGCTCATTAATCAATGTGATGATTTGGAGATTTGGAGATGTGATGATGAAACAGTACGCTGCATTTATAGATCACCAAATCTCCAAATAAATTAATTACCAAATCATTTCAACGTCTCCTCTAACCATTTATAAAACTCATGCTGCCAAACCAGGGCATCCTGTGCCGTTAGTACCCAGTGATTTTGATCGGGTAATAAAATGAATTTGCTTTTTATTCCTCTCAGTTGTGCCGCCTGGAATGCCTGTTGCCCCTGTTCAATGGGTACGCGGTAATCTTTGCCGCCCTGGTAAATTAAAATGGGCGTATTCCATTTTGCCACAAGGTCACTGGGATTGAACTGGCTGTAACTTTTTTGTGCGGCTGCATTATTTTTATCCCAGTAAGCGCCTCCTTTATCCCAGTTCTCAAACCACATTTCATCGGTGGTGCCATACATGCTCCTGAAATCAAATACACCATCATGTGCAATAAATGTTTTAAAACGGTTGTTGTGGATGCCTGCCAAATAAAAGACAGAATAGCCGCCATAACTTGCACCAATACAACCCAGCCGGTTCTTGTCCACAAAATTTTCCTTACTAGCGGCGTCGATTGCACTAAGATAATCCTTCATCACCTGCCCACCCCAATCCTTGCTGATCTGTTCATTCCATTTGGTGCCATGGCCGGGCATCCCCCTGCGGTTAGGCGCTACGATGATATACCCGTTTGCAGCCATCAGCTGAAAATTCCAGCGGAAAGAATAAAACTGGGTAAGCGCAGATTGTGGCCCGCCCTGGCAATATAAAAGTGTGGGGTATTTTTTATTGGGATCAAAACCCGGAGGGTAGATGACCCAAACCAGCATGTCTTTCCCATCCGTGGTCTTCACAAAACGCCTTTCTGTTTTGCCCATCTCAAGTGTAGTGTAGGTGGCATCATTTGCATGCGTAAGCTGTTTCATGTCGCCCGATGAAAGATCGACTGCATACAATTCGGCTGCATGGTTCATATCAGTCCTTGAAACAATTAAATTATTCCCCGACTGGCCCAGGATCCCGCTTACATCAAAATCTCCTTTGGTGATTTGTTTAACCAATGGTAACATTTTTGTTACACCTGGATAGTTCACTTCAAACAATTGTAATGTACCGTTGGTAGGGGCATAGAAATAGATTTTCTTGCCATCATTGCTCCATTTATATCCCTCTACATGGATATCATCCCTTTGGGCGGTAAGGTTCATTTTTGTGATGCCATCTGATACGATGATATCCTGTTTATCTGCTTCATAACCCGCACGTTTCATACTCAACCATGCCAACTCACCCTGTTGGTTAAACGAAGGGTTGATATCGTAACCCGGCATGCCTTCGGTAAGGTTTCTTGTCTTGCCGGTTTCTATATTGTAAGTAAAGAGGTCGGTATTGGTGCTGATCGCATAAGCTGTTCCATATGCTTTCTTGGTGCAGTACACCACTTCTTTTCCATTGGGGTTCCATACAAAATCCTCGTCGCCGCCAAATGGTTTTTGCGGACAATCATATGGCTCGCCCTTCATCAGGTCGATGGCATCACCGGCTTTACCGCTAACTATTGGTGCCAGCATCACATGACCGAATTTCCCGTCTTCATAAGTATCCCAGTGGCGATAATCGAGATTGTCGAAAATATAGACATTTGATTTTTGCAGATCAGTATAATAATCCTTGCCTGTCACATTTTTGATCTTCACTTCTTCGCTGCTGATGATATATTTTCCATCAGGCGAGATCTTATCATTGTTGAGCATACTATCTGCATTGCTCACCACTATTGCTTCTCCGCCGTTTACCGGAACAGCATAGCTTTTCCTGGAACTTTTATTTTCTGCTGCATTAGGTGTAGACACCGAATACAAAACATATTTGCCATCTTTGGAAATTCCAAGCCCGGATACTCTTCCCAGTTTCCATAGTAATTCCGGTGTCATCCTGTTCTGCGAAAAAGAAGAGAAGGAGAGGAGTGTTGATACAATAAACAATACTTTTTTCATGTGTTTAATTTTATAAATTCAAAAATTACAAACGCTCAATTCTTAACTGCTTTCGGGTAATCAAAAATTAACTGGCAAAATGTTTTCACGCCTACATACAGGTAACTGTCGTCGATCATAAAATCCGGTGTATGATGTGGCGGTGCTTTCTTTGCATCATTAGCTCTTGGCATTCCTCCAATATAAAAAAAGAAAGCTGGTGCTTTTGTGCCGTAGTAACTGAAATCTTCGGCGCCTGTAACCCATTCCATTGGCCGCACATTGTTAGTTCCTGCGGCTGTTTGCAAAGAAGGGATCATTTTTTCTACGAGAGCAGGATCATTGTAGGTTACCAGTGTCTTATTATCAAAACTTACTTCCGCTGTTGCATTACTGGCTTCTGCAATTTTTTCCGCTGTTTGTTTTATTCTTTGATGAACGTCTACCTGCATTTTACTGTCTAATGTCCTTATCGTTCCATCCAGGATACATTCTTCAGGAATTATATTATTGCGCACGCCTCCATGAATTTTACCTACGGTGATCACTATTGGAGCTTTGGTAAGGTCCATTTGGCGGCTCACAATATTCTGCAGGCCTTCGATAATTTGTGCTGATACTGTAATGGGGTCAACACTTAGCCAGGGCTGTGCACCATGCGAAGATTTACCCTTCACTTTAATGCTGAACCAGTCTGCCGATGCCATAAAAGCCCCCGACTTGTATTGAATATCGCCTGCAGGTATCCATGATTCAATGTGCATGCCAAAAACCACATCTACTTTGGGATTGTCCATCACCCCTTCTTTTATCATTAAGGAAGCACCACCTTCTTCGGTGCCCGGTGCACCTTCTTCAGCGGGTTGAAAGATAAATTTAACGGTACCGGCTATGTCTTTTTTCATACCTGATAAAACTTCAGCTGCGCCCAGGAGCATCGCAACATGTGCATCATGTCCGCAGGCATGCATTACCGGTACCCTCAGCCCAAGAAAATCTGCACTGTCGGTAGAAGCGAACGGGATATTCACCCTTTCTTTTACGGGCAAGGCGTCCATATCGGCCCGTAGGGCCATCACCGGCCCGGGTTTACCGCCTTTCAGGATAGCCACTACACCCGTTTTGGCAATATTGGATCGTATTTCCAGCCCCAGGTTTTTTAAATGGTCAATGATGTATGCCGATGTTTTAAATTCCCGGTTGCTGAGTTCAGGGTTCTGGTGTAAATGCCTTCTCCATTCAACAAGCTTTGTTTGTATGGCCATGGCTTTTGCGGCAATGACTGCTGTTATATCCTGCGCACCAATATGCTGCCCTGCAAAAAATACAACCAGTAAAGACGTTGTCTTAAATTTATTCATGTCTGATTTTTAAAGATGATGGTTATTTGTATTCACCAAAAACTTTTCTTAATTCACCTGCAATTTCTCCAAGTGTACAATAATTTTCAACGGCTTCAACAACAGCGGGCATCAGGTTTTCGCCGTTGACAGCTTTTGCATGGATGGTTTGTAATGAAGTCGTGACTTTATCGTTATCCCTCTTTGCTTTTAATGCTTTCAGTTTATCTGATTGTATCTTACGTATGCTGTCATCGATGCGCAACAAAGGGATAGTGGTGCTTTCTTCTCCCTGGAATTTATTGACCCCTACAATTATTTTTTCGCCGCTTTCAATATTGCGCTGGTATTCATAAGCGCTCCGGGCGATCTCTTCCTGCATGAACCCCTGTTCAATGGCAGCAACACTGCCGCCCATGGCATCAATTTTTTCTACCAGTTCCATCGCAGCCTTTTCTATTTCATTAGTGAGGGCTTCTACAAAATAACTTCCGGCCAATGGGTCTACCGTATCCGGCACCCCACTTTCAAAAGCCACGATTTGCTGGGTACGTAAGGCGGTCCTTGCGGCTTCTTCCGTTGGTAAACTCAGCGCTTCATCATATCCGTTAGTATGTAAAGACTGTGTACCGCCTAACACAGCGGCAAGTGTTTGTACCGTTACCCGGGTGATATTATTGTAAGGTTGTTGTGCGGTGAGTGTACTGCCGCCGGTTTGTGTATGGAACCGCAGCATCATGGCTTTAGGGTCGGTGGCACCCAGTTCTTTCATCATGTTTGCCCACATGCGCCTTGCCGCCCTGAACTTGGCCACTTCTTCAAACAAATTATTATGGGCATTAAAAAAGAAGGAGAGGCGCTGCCCGAACACATCGATATCAAGCCCTTTTTCCAGCGCTGCTTTCACATAAGCCTTACCGTTACTTAATGTAAAAGCGATCTCCTGCACCGCTGTACTACCGGCTTCACGGATATGGTAACCCGAAATAGATATGGTATTCCATTTGGGAACTTCCTTTGCACACCATTCAAAGATATCAGTGATGATGCGCATGGAAGCCTGGGGAGGATAGATATAGGTTCCTCTTGCGGCGTATTCCTTTAAAATATCATTCTGTATGGTTCCGGTGAGTTGTTGAAGGTTGGCCCCCTGTTTTTTGGCCAGGGCTATATATAAGGCCAGTAAAATAAACCCGCTGGCATTAATGGTCATGGAACTGGAGACCTTATCAAGACTGATGCCATTGAATAATATTTCCATGTCTTCCAGGCTGTCGATAGCAACGCCCACTTTTCCTACTTCACCATCGGCCAATGGATGATCGCTGTCATAACCAATCTGCGTGGGAAGATCAAATGCTACACTTAAGCCATTAACACCCTGGCCCAGTAAATAATGATAGCGACGGTTACTTTCTTCCGCAGTGGAAAAACCTGCGTATTGCCGCATTGTCCATAACCTTCCCCGGTACATGGTGGATTGCACGCCCCGGGTAAAAGGGAATTCACCCGGTAGTTCATCCATCTTCACCGGTTGGTTATACAATTCCTTTATTATTATTCCGGAATCTGTACTGATTTTTTTTTCATTCGGCATTTAGCGGTCATTAATACAGGTGAGGGGTTATAATATTTTTTTTGCTTCAAATTTTAAAGCACTTAAAACAACGGTGTTTAATTCTGTATTGGTGGTAGAAACATATTCCAACAGGCGCTTGCTCAATTCTATGGCGTTCGCCTGCGGGGGCAATGTAGCTGCAATTTGATTAATGATAAAAATATGCTGCTCTTTTAAATTACTGATGGCTTTCCACATCTCCGGGCTCATGTATATCTGCTGGCTGACATTGTATTCATATTCCGAACGCAGGGATTCCAGTAAAGTCAATTGCAGGTCAACTACCGTCATCCCTGTAGACGAAGTACGGGCAACCAGGTTCTTCAATGAAGCCCTTTCTGCAAACAAGGTAAGGCGCTCATAAGCCTGCAACTTTAATTTTACTGTTTCATTATTAATGCCCAGGCGTTCCTTTATCTCGTCTTTCATCCCTTTAAATTCTGCCAACAACCAGGCGATGGCAATAAAGAAAAGAAAAATGGCGCCAAAAATAATATTCTGCACCGTACCCTCAGACAAATTCATATTGCATAATTTATAACAAATTTAAGGGATTGTAGGCATGTTGAACCATTGGTAACGTGATTGCAGCAAGTTTCGAAAACCGGAAATCCTGCACCCCCGAATTTGATTATGCAGTAATTTTGTACAAAGTTTTATCATGGATACAACAATGACAATACCGGTTACTTTAACCGGCTCCGCCAAAGAAGAGATCAGGCGGCTGATGAATGCTGAGGGCTTTGATAACAATCAATACCTGCGGGTAGGTGTAAAAGGTGGGGGATGCAGCGGGATGACCTATGTGCTGGGATTTGATAACAGCACTGAAAAAGATGAAAGTTTTGCCATCGATGGTATACAATGCATCATGGATAAAACCCATGGTATTTACCTTATGGGAATGGAGATAGACTGGCAGGGCGGATTGAATTCGAGAGGATTCACTTTTAATAATCCCAATGCCAGTAAGACCTGCGGATGCGGGACAAGTTTTGCGGTTTGATATAGCTGTTGTTTGCCCAAAAATTTAAATAATCCTGGAGGATCAGCATAAAATCCTTTTCATCAATATTAATAAAAAGAGCCCGTTCATAAAACGGGCTCTTTTTATTGTGTATTGTTCTTTTATTTTCTTACCACCTCTTTCGCTTTTGTATCTGCTGCCCCTAATGGTTTGCTCTTGGCAAAATCAACCAGGATTGGCGCACCAACAAAAATTGAAGAGTAGGTTCCGGTTATCACACCGATCAACATGGCAAATGCAAATCCACGGGTAACTTCACCGCCAAAGATGAAGAGGATCAACAGCGTTACGAATACGGTCAACGACGTCATTACCGTACGGCTTAATGTATCATTGATGGCACGGTTGATGATCTGTGTTTTGGTTGCCCCTTTCATATCCCTGCTGTACTCCCTGATACGGTCAAATACGATAACGGTATCATTCATGGAGAAACCGATAACCGTTAATACCGCAGCAATAAAATGCTGATCGATCTCTAACGGGAACGGCACTATATTTTTCAGGAAAGAGAATACGGCCAGTGTAACCAGCACGTCATGCAACAGCGTTAAGATCGTTCCTAATGAATACCTCCAGTCGCGGAAACGGATGAAGATATACAGGAAGATGATCAGCATCGCAAAGATGGTTGCTTTAACAGCACCTCTCTTCAGGTCATCAGAGATACTTGGCTGTACCGTTGAATGTGCCTGGATATACTTTTTGGCAAAATCGCCATAGCTTAAATTTTGTGGCAGCACTTTTTTAAGGCCTTCATATAATTTTGTCTGTACAGTACTATCAGCATTATCCACACCTTTAAGGTAAGAAGTGGTGATATTCAAATGCCTTGCGTCACCAACAGTTTTAATTACCGGAAAATCGCCGCCGAATGCATTCTTCAATTCATCCCTTACATCATCATTTTTCACTGCCTGGTCAAATTGTACATTATAGCTGCGCCCTCCTTTAAATTCCACACCTTCGTGAAAACCATTAAAGAAAGAAGCAACACCCGCGAGTAATACAAAGGCAGAAATAACATAGGCTACCTTCCGGTATTCAATGAATTTGAAACTGGCGTGCTTAAAGATCTTCTTTGAAATACCAGTGAAATAATTAAAGTGGCGTTTTTTGTTGGTCCAGAAATCAGTGATCAGCCTGGATACCAGGATACCACAGAATAAAGACAACAGGATACCGATGATCTGTGTAGTGGCAAAACCCAATACCGGTCCAAGACCAAAGTAGGCCAATATGATCGCTGTAAGCAAAGAAGTTACGTGGGCATCTATAACGGGAGCGAGTGAACGCTTATAACCGTCATTGACGGCCTGCGGGTAGGATTTACCCTTGGTCAGTTCTTCCTTGATCCTTTCAAATATAATTACGTTGGTATCAACCGCCATACCGATCGTTAATACCAAACCTGCAATACCCGCAGCCGTTAGTGTAAAGCCCATCGCTGTCAACACACCTATCGTGAACAACAGGTTCATCACCAAAGCGATATTGGCTACCCAGCCGCCGGTATTATAATACACCAGCATTAAAATGAATATTACCAGGAAGGCGATACCAAATGCTTTTGCACCGCCTGTTACGGCTTCTTTACCCAATGTGGGCCCAACTACCTGCTCTGCAACAATTTTTGCAGGGGCATCCAACTTACCGGATTTTAATGTCAACGCAAGGTCCTGTGCTTCTTCCACAGAAAAACTACCCGATATTTCTGAATTACCACCTTCGATAGGACCAGAAACATTCGGTGCCGAATACACGATGTCATCCAGTGCAATGGCAATAGGGCGGTTGGTGTTCTTAGTAGTAAGCTTTGCCCATACTTTACTGCCCGCATTCGTCATCTGCATTTTAATAGAAGGCGCCCCGCTCTCACTGTAATCCTGCCTGGCTTCTTCAACACTTTCTCCTTCCAGCGGTGCCTTATCAGTACCGGTCTGGGTTTTTATGGCATATAATGGATAATAACGTACGTTTCCCTTATCTGCTTTCTCCTCTACCCCGAACAAAAATTTACAATCGGCAGGGATAGCTGATTTTACAACCTCATTATTCATGTACTCAAAGAATACAGCGGTATCCTTCAAATCTACCTGGCCAATGGCTGCCAGGAAATATGACCTGCCATTCTTATCGGTTTGCTTACCATAAGGTTTAATGACCTGTAAGAAAGGATTTACATTTTGTTTTGCTTTAAGGCTGTCTACTGGTTTTCCTCCGGCAGTATCAACAGTAATGCCATTGAGGTAATTGTGCAGGTTATCGTCCGCAGTCTTTAAAGCATTGCCCAATTCATCTATCCGGTAAACTTCCCAGAACTGTAGGTGTGCAGATGCCTGTAATAATTTGCGAACCCTTTCCACATCAGTGATGCCGGCCAGTTCCACATTGATGATACCCTTGTTCTGATCAAAATTAATATTGGGCTGCGCTACTCCGAATTTATCAATACGCGTGGTCAATACCCGGTATGTTTCCTTGATAGCACTAGCGGCTGTAGTTCTTATTTTTGAAACGACATCATCGTCGTTGTCATTGATCTTCACATCTTTTCCTGCACCTGCAAAAAGGGAGGATAATTTCCCTGCGCCATTCTGCTGGATAAAGACATCTCTGAACAGCGTGATATAATCCGCATCGCTGTTAGTCTTTTGCGCCGTAGCGGTCCTTAACGCATTCAGTAAAGCAGGGTCCTTGGCATTATTGCTCAGTGATTTCAGTAAGGTCTCCAGGCTAACGTCCATGGTTACACTAATACCACCCTGGAGGTCAAGGCCAAGGTTAAGCTCATTCTCTTTACACTTTTGATAAGTAGTACCAAACAGCGGGTAAATACTTTTGTCTTTTGTACTGTCAAGGATACGCTGTGTCCTTGATTTAACTGCAGAATCTTTCGCATCGCCTTTCAGGTCGGGAAGTGAGGTTTTCACCATCTTTTCCGCCTTCGCTTTTACTGTACTTTCATAATTACGCACTACCCAGGTATAGGATAACTCCCAAAGTGAGATAATCGTTAACGCAATCGCAAAAAACCAAACTAAACCTTTCAGTTTCATAATGATAAACTTTTAGTAGCTACTTTGTTGAATTTTAGAAGTGTGCAAAGATAGGGGAAAAACCGATTGACTATTATAGCTTGTTAATTTTAGAAATTTGCTCATTTTGCACCGTAAATTGACCAAATGTTTGCAAAACAACTACGCCTGGCTAATAGCATTGCCGGATTATTCCTTTTATTTTCCTGCACAAGTACCAAACCAATCCAAAAAATGGAAAATAAACCCGTAGCCGGCAGTACCCCTGTAATACCCCGTTCCAATACAACTGATCTTTTCCTGGAAGGGCTGATGAAGCAGTACCCGCAATACTTTGACAGTGTGCTGCAAAACCGGAAGGAATGGAATGTACAGGTAGTCTATACCCAGGTAAACCGCAGAGAGGATGGATCACCTGAATTGGATCACCACTATTTCAATATAGATACCTCCCGTTATTTTTACCCTGCGTCAACAGTTAAACTACCCATTACCCTGCTTGCTTTACAAAGGTTGAATGAATTAAAGCAAAAAGGCATTGACCGGAATACCACAATGATAACAGAAGCTGCTTACAGTGGCCAGAGCGTAGTGTATAACGAGCCAACAGCTGTTGATGGCAAACCCAGTATTGCCCATTATATCAAAAAGATATTAATGGTTAGCGATAATGATGCATTCAACCGCCTCTATGAATTTTTAGGACAGCAATACATTAATAATGAATTGCACAAAAAGGGATATGCGGATGCACAGATACTGCACAGGCTGAATATATTTTTAAGTGAAGAAGAGAACAGGCAGACCAATCCGGTGAGATTTTTAGACTCCGGTAATAATGTCTTTTTTGAGCAAAAAGCACAAAGGAATGAAGGGCAGTTTAGCCCAAGAAATGATTTTTTGGGGAAGGGATATTATAAAGGCAGCCAATTGATCAATGAGCCGATGAATTTCTCAAAAAAGAATCGCATCAGCCTGCCCGACCTCCACAATATTTTGATTAGCCTGGTCTTTCCAAATAAGATAGCAGCGAAACAACGTTTTAATTTAACAGATGCGGATAAACAATTTGTTCTCAAATATATGAGCCAGTTGCCAACTGAAAGTGTTTATCCTCCTTATGGAGAAGATACGGTGAATTACTGGCCGGCTTTTGGTAAATTCCTCTTACTGGGACAAAAAGGAAAGCTTCCCGAAAATGTAAGGATATTCAACAAGATCGGTGATGCATACGGGCAGATGATCGACGTTGCTTATATCGTGGATTTTAAAAATAAGGTCGAATTCTTTCTTTCGGCTGCAATCTATTGTAACCGTGATGGCATTTTAAATGATGATAAATATGATTATGATTCCATCGGCCTGCCTTTTATGCAACACCTCGGCCTGGCGATCTATGACTACGAATTAAAACGCGAAAGAAAGATAAAGCCTGATTTATCTCCGTTTATTTTCAAGTACGATAAATAGTTATTTTTACCGTACCAAAAAACCACTACATGCAATTATCATCCCTGTTATTAAGATTTAATGAACCCGAAACCCTAAAAATGGCCAAGCTGGGCAGGGAATTGAGGGCACAGGGAATTGATATTACCGACCTGAGCCTGGGTGAACCCGATTTTGATACCCCCGACCATATCAAGCTGGCTGCAAAAAAAGCCATTGATGAGAATTATAGCCATTATACACCAGTTGCCGGTTACCCCGACCTGCGCCAGGCCGTCTGTGATAAGCTGAAAAGAGATAACGGTCTTGATTATACGCCCGACCAGGTGGTGGTAAGTACCGGGGCTAAGCAAAGTATCGCCAACACGGTATTAAGTATTGTGGATGCCGGTGATGAAGTGATTATACCAACGCCTTACTGGGTCACTTATTCCGAAATTGTTAGGCTGGGGCAGGGGGTTGTAAAATTTGTGAACACTTCTTTGGCAAATGGGTATAAAATTACCCCAAAGGAGTTGGAGGAAGCCATCACAGACCGTACCAGGCTATTCATGTTCTCTTCGCCCTGTAACCCGAGCGGATCTGTATATTCAAAGGATGAATTAAAGGGATTAGCCGAAGTCTTCAGACAATACCCCGATGTTTTTATCATGAGTGATGAGATATATGAGTATATCAATTTCATAGGTTCTCACGAAAGCATTGCCCAATTTGATTTTTTAAAGGATCGCGTAATCATTGTCAACGGACTTAGTAAAGGTTTTGCCATGACCGGATGGAGGTTGGGTTATATTGCCGCACCCGTAGCCATTGCAAAAGCATGCGATAAGATACAGGGACAGTTCACCAGCGGCACCAATGCCATAGCACAAAGGGCAGCTATTGCTGCGCTTAATGGTGATATGACCCCTACGCATAACATGTTAAAGGAATTTACCGCCAGGCGCAAGCGGGTGATGGAATTATTGCAGGAACTGCCCTTTGTCCGCTGCAGTGAACCCCAGGGCGCTTTTTATGTATTCCCTGATATGAGCCACTATTTTGGCAAGGCCGACGGAGAAAATATCATCAATAACGCCGATGACCTCTGTATGTACTTTCTGAATACCGCACATGTTTCCACGGTTACGGGCAAGGCTTTTGGCGAACCCAATTGTATTCGCATATCTTTTGCCAATAGCATGGAGAATATTGAAAAGGGATTTACAAAAATAAGAACTGCACTGGCCAATTTAAAGTAATATGGGGTGTGCCGGACCAGTACTGTATATCAGTGTAAAGTTTTAACTGTAAAAAAATTCGTTAAAGAAATTCTTGTTCTTTCTTTTTAACCAATCAATAACAACATAAGATTGATGCAGCCTGTAGTTTTATTATTCAATTTTTATA
Organism: Chitinophagaceae bacterium; assembly: GCA_043782405.1. Classification (GTDB taxonomy): domain Bacteria; phylum Bacteroidota; class Bacteroidia; order Chitinophagales; family Chitinophagaceae; genus Ferruginibacter. The sequence goes on along the minus strand of JAYWAN010000107.1, from coordinate 4,518 downwards.
AAAATTTAAAAAATCTTACAATGAAAAAATTATTTTTTGCTACCTGTATGATGCTTGGTTTTGCAGGTATCACCTCAGCACAAACAACAACAACCGCTAAGCCAACAACAAAGGCAACCCCGGCAAAAGCAACAACAAAGGCAACCCCGGCAAAAGCAACAACAGCTAAACCGGCAACCGCGGTTGCTCCTAAAACAACCACTAAGCCTGCTGTTGCCAAAGCAACTACAGCAACACCGGTAAAAGCTGATGGCACACCGGATATGCGTTTTAAAGCAAACAAAGCAACGGCTAAACCAACCGGCCCCAAAAAAGCAGATGGTACGCCCGATATGCGGTATAAGGCAAATAAGACTGCTACAAAGTCAACTGCAAAACCTACAGGTAATTAATAAACCTGTCAGTTAATAATAGAAATTAAATAAAAACACCCCGGTTAACGGGGTGCTTTTTTATGTGCCTGTTTCAAATGCCTTAAAAAGTGAACCTTGCCGAAAACCCAACACCCGCAGCTTCAAAACCAATCTTTGAAACGAGGTTCAGTTCGGGTTTCCAGTCTAAGGAAAGGTTTAAAGGGATAACCGGAAATTTATAATCCAGCCCAACGATACCGGCGGCGCCTACACTATTTGTATTATTGCCGAATCCCACATATCCACCCGCACCAATGAACCATTTAAGGTTTGCGGTTGCAATAGGCTTATGAATTTCATAAAGTGCGCATAGTGCTGTACCGTCCCCAAAACTCAGGATGCCTTCTATTGCATTATTTCCAATAAAGTGCTTAAAGCTGATCCCATTCTTAATTGCGGGAACTGATGAGCCCAGTCTTACACCGACCGCATTGCGGTAGCTTTCGCCGTCCTGGGCTTTTGATGAAATGGAGAACGAAGTGACAACGATCAGTAACAGGATTATTTTTTTCATGGTTAGTATGTTTATTAGTTATAATCGAAAATAATGCCAACATTCCTGTTGGTTAACGTAATCGGGTACAGCATCGCTGTTAAGGATTTGCAAAAAAAGCCAGGAGAGAATTAATAAGTTTTTTAAAAAACAACGTTCTGGGTTACTCAAACAATTCCAGTTTATTTTTTGGCCGCCTTTTATCCAGCCAGATGAAGTTCTTTAATTGTTTTTGGCCGGGGGGTATCTGCCGCAATGGATATAAAGTACCGTCAACATTATTGACGAACTTCACTTTATTCAATTCTTTTTTTACAAAATAAATATCGATCACATCACCGCTGCTGCGGTTCATGCCAACATAGGCGCTGTCGTCGCCCTGGGGATAGTAAATACTTTCAGCCGGTGAGCCCTTTACTCTTACATAATCAATTACGCCATTGGTAAAATACCCGGTCAGTGTTCTTCCGGCTATCTGGTTATACATCACTGCATTGGCCTGGTTGATGATGATACCGTTATTAAAAACATATAGCCGCTTTGGTTTTTGCCTTTCGGTATACATGTATATGGTATCGCCTGTTACTTGTGTCTTTTCATTCCAAACTACCGGTTGCCCGAAAAGTTTAAAAGTAGAGTCAGCAGTAGAGTAGTGGAGGCTATCACTCACCGCCTGTAAAGAATCATTGAAAATGCGTACATGGTGAAAAGCCAAAAAATACCGGATCGACGTATCCGCCGATGACTTTACTGCCACCGGTCTTTTTAAAAGTGTATCCGTTGCTGTTACCTGTTTTCTTTCGAGGCTGTCGTATTTTCTCAGCCCCGAAAAAAGGGTGTCTGCTGCAATATAGGTGCTGTCACCATCCCTGTATAAGACCATTACGGGCTTGGATGTTGCAAAAAAAGAATTTTGCAGGGTATTCAGGTAAATGAGGTTACCCAGTACCGTTACCCTGTTCACGCTGTCGACCAGTTTGGCCTTACCTTCCATCTGTATGGTATGGGTCTTTTCATCGTAATGCATCTTGTCGGCAATACCATAATGGGTACTGTCCCTGAAAGCAGTGCGCTCATAAAAAACGGCTTCACCTGTTTTCAAATTGTAGGTACCCGATTTAGTGTCGATCACCCCGTCTTTACTCACAATATGTGTGGGGGCAATGAAAGTGGCAATATCTGTAGTGAGGTTATAGGCCAGACTATCGGTCCTGATATCATACTTGGGATCTACCAGGTGTACATTCTTTTTAAAATACACATCTTTGGTATCCGCATGATAAATACCTTCTGTACTATTCAGTATGGTTTTAGCATTGGTGATCTGCCCGCCGTTTTTGTAAGTGGCGATACCGGTCCTTAAATTATAATCAAGGTCATCAGTGAGTAACACGCCGCCTTTATGGTCTGTAAGCTTTACGTTTTTTTTCAGGTAAGCCATACGTTCGCCCCCGATGTATTTAAGGTATTGTGCATAGGTATGTATACTGTCATTATCATTGATGTGGATATTGCCAAATGCTTCCATTATATTGGTGCGCTTATTCAGCGTGGCACTATCACAATAAAAAGTTGTTAAGCCTTCTTTGATGATCACAGTACCGGCAATGGTTTCCAGTTGTGTTAAAGAGTCGATGGTGACGTGCCTTAAACTTTTACCCTGTACAATCTGGATCAATCGCATTGTATCCGTGGGTACAGTTGGAGGAATTACCTGCTGGGCTGTAGCATAAGGGCCAAAGGCCAGTAAGAAACCCAGTAAGAGAAGGTTGAAGGTAAATTTCAGTCGCAATATTCCTGTTTTTTGTACAACCTGCAAATTGGTGATTTATTTTATAACAGAATGGTAAAGTTATTACTGCTTAAGGTAGGGGGCATTAACCGTATCGGGTAACGGCACTGTCAATGCTTCGCCTTTATACTTTTTGCCGAATACAGAAAATGAAATGTACCGCTTTGGATTTGTTTTCAGGTCATCTATAAGCAGGTTCACTTTATTGGCAGTAGCGGTGAGGTTATTGTACAGTTTGGTATCATTGAGCAGCAATCCTGCAGTACCGTTAGTGCTGTTGAGTTTTCCAATGGTTGATTTCAATTCTGTGATGGTGCCATTTAATGTGGTCAGCGTTTTATCCAGGTCAAGTTTGGAAAGGTTGCTCGTGGTTTTATCCAGGTTGGTCATTATCCCGGTAAGTTTATCATTATTGGCGGTAAGGTTGCCGGTAAAGGAACTGAGGTTATTCATCGTTTTTGCCAATGCACCAGTCTGCGTATTTAAGAGTATCTGCAATGACGCGGATGATTCTATTAAATTGGCGGTTACTTTATTCAGGTTCTCCAAAGTAGACCGGATATTATTTTTTGCATAAGGATCTATTACGCTATTCACGTTGATCAAGACCGAGTCCAGTGATTTAACGGCATTCTTAACATTGGTTAGCACGGGATCGATCTTTTGGTATACTTCATTGAATATGCCCACGGTGGCTTCTGTGGCAATGGTACCATCTTTAGGGATATAGGAGGTGGCATCTCCCAACCTGATCTCGATACTGGTAGTGCCAAGCGGATTGGGTTTTATTACTGCGATGGAATTGATGGGGATATTTACATCTTTGGTAATATTCATGTCCACCAGTATCACTTTCATATTTTTATCTGTAGTGATGCTGAAGACCGTTCCCACCTGGAGGCCATTGATCATTACCGGGTTGGAATTGGCAAGCCCCTGTACATTGGTATACTTGGCATATAGTGTACGGCTGCTGCTGAATAAGGTCTTGCCCTTTAAAAAATTAAAACCCAATACCAGTAGAGTGATAGCAATGGCAGTTAGGGTGCCTACCTTGGTTTCGTTTGAAATTTTCATTTGCAGTGGCCGGGTTTAAAAACGATCCAGAATTATTACGGGACCGGTTTAAAACCGGGAGTAAATTAATTATTATTTTTTAATTCAAATCTTACAGAAGCATTATTTTTAAAGTCAGATGATAGCCGTACTTCATACCTGTTCGTGCCATCTGTGATGATCATCAGTGCGGTGTTTGGCGGTATACTGCCAAGGTTTTCGGCATACAGCACCAGTTCATTTGTTTTTCCTTCTACCAGTTCAAGCGTAAACCCAAAAGCTTTATCCGTGAGCACTTTATTATCCACCACAAGGTTCTTGTTAAAATACAGGGAAACAATATCATTATCGATCTCCCCATCATCATACAGTTCTACTTTTACTTTATTACTGTTCACCTGCAGCACTTTAACTTCCTTGGTGGGCCTGCTTTCAAAAGCCGGGGCAGCTATTCTTTCTTCTGTTTCTGTTTTTTGCTGTACTACCGGGGTATTGCTTTTGGCCGGGTTTTCCAGTTGTTTCTTGTAGCGTATAACCGCTTTCGTTATGGCTTCTGCCAGTTCCTGCTGCCCTTTATCATCGTTGAGATAACGTTCATCTTCGGGATTATTGATGAAGCCCGTTTCAATTAAGATAGCCGGCATATTGGTGGCTTGTAAAACCCATATACCTTTTTGCCGCTGGTTCACCCCCAGTGTATCCCTGCCTGTTTTACCTATTTCATTATTTACCAATGTAGCCAGCCGGTCGCTTTTCTCCTGGAA
>JAYWAN010000106.1:0-5193 GCA_043782405.1 Chitinophagaceae bacterium | reverse complement strand
TGACCGCGTTAGGATTCAAACCTAAAACCTTCTGATCCGTAGTCAGATGCTCTATTCAGTTGAGCTACGCAGCCATATATAATTCCAAAAAAATTGCAATTTTCACCTAAAACCTTCCCGACAGTTGTCGGGATGCTCTATTCAGTTGAGCTACGCAGCTCATTTTTTGGATGGCAAAGATAAGGATTTGCAGTATTCTTTCAAACTTACAACCCGCTTAAAAAACTGCCATGGATAAGGTCTACCACATCTACCAGGCTTTTGGTTTCTTCAAATACTTTTAACTGCCTGTCGGCGCCGGTACCCTGCTCCATCATTTTATGAACATGGTTCACTGCATGGCGGCTGCCCAGTTCGGGTATCACATCATCAATAAAATCGAGCAATTCATAGATCAGTACGCGGGTATTCACTTCTGTCTCTTTTCCAAAATCGATCAGGCTGCCCTCAATACCATAGCGGCCTGCCCTCCATTTATTTTCTGTTATCAATGCCCGCGAATACATCATGAAATTAAGGTTCTGGCTGCGGAGCTTATACAGTTTTGCACAAACACCCTGGAATAATGCTGCGATGGTGATGGTTTCCTGCACGGTCATGGGTACATCGCAGATCCTGAACTCGACAGTGTTAAAGAATGGATGCACCCGGAGGTCCCACCATATTTTTTTTGCATTATCTATACAATTGGTCTTTACCAGCAGCCTGATATAATTGTCATAGGCTTCAATACTATCGAAATAATCGGGTATGCCTGTACGTGGGAATTTATCAAATACTTTTGTGCGGAAACTTTTATACCCGGTCAGCCTCCCTTCCCAAAAAGGGGAGTTGGTACTGAGGGCATAAATATGCGGCAGAAAATACCTTGCAGAGTTGGCGATATGGATGGCCATTTCCCGGTTTTCCATACCAACGTGTACGTGTAGCCCAAAAATTAAATTACTGCGGGCTGCTTCCTGTAACTCATTCACTATTTCATTATAACGGATATGATCGGTGATGAGCTGGCTTTCCCAATGACTGAAGGGATGTGTACCCGAAGCGCCTACCCAAAGGCCAAGGTCGCCTGCAATACTGCTGATGGTTTTGCGTAAAGTACCTACATCCATAAAGGCTTCATCAACATCCTGGCAGATATCAGTACCTACTTCCACAACAGCCTGGTGCATCTCGGCTTTTACTTTATCCTTGATCACTTTCTGCCCTTCCTGTACTATTTTTTGCTCATGGCTCTTTAATTCCCTTGTTTTGGGATCAATAACCATGTACTCTTCTTCAACACCAAGGGTGAAATGTTTGTAGGTAAGGCTTGACATATGCTTAATTAAGATTTATAAAATAAAATTATTCACTGGTATATATGAACTGATACTGGAGAACCAGTTCACAGTTTGCAGTTCTCAGTTGGCAAAGTTCAGTCCCGATAGTAATCAGGATCAATTATCTAAATTCCGCGGCTGATGATAACAAATGAACTATTTATATGGAAGCTGACTGCTCACTGCCGACTGCCGACTGGTTTTATTAGCTTAATATAATTTGCTTTTAGTAGCACTCCTTTTAATATACTCTCCCCAGGTTAAATTATCAGCTTCGTCTTTATGCTCCATTGCTTTTTCAATGGCATAAGTAGCTGCCGTTTCCACCACCCAGTCAAAATTTTCCTGCCCTACACTGGTTACCTCCGCATCAGGAGCCGGGTTACAGAAATCAATTGCATAGGGTACCCCATCCCGTAAGGCCAGTTCAACCGTATTAAAATCATAACCAAGATAATGGCAGATACGCAAAACAATATCTTCCATTAATTTATAACGTTCAGGGGATGGTTTAAAATCGGCTACATAACGCAGGTGGTGTGGATTGCGTGGTTCATAAGGCATGATGCGTACATATTTTCCGCCAATGCAATAGCAGCGGTAATATTCATCAAATTTTATTTCTTCCTGCAACATCATCACCAGTTGTTCCGTCTCAGCATGTTTTTCGAAGAATTCTTCCATGCTGTTGAGCTGGTAAACACTTTTCCATCCGCCACCGGCAAATGGTTTCATGTAAGCGGGGAAACCAATGTATTTAAAGATACCTTCCCAATCCATTGGATAGGCAAGGTTGGAAAAAGATTCTTCGCTTGTATCTGTGGGTAATTCCCTTGACGGAAGTATAACTGTTTTAGGAACCGGCACATCGATCTTTGTAGCCAGGCAATTATTGAAAAATTTTTCATCGGCACTCCACCAAAAGGGATTATTGATGACCGTTGTGCCGCATAATGCTGCATTCTTTAAAAAGGCCCGGTAAAAAGGAACGTCCTGCGATATACGGTCGAAAATAACTGCATAACCGCTGGGTTCGCCCTGCATTACTTTATCAATGCGTACTGCTTCTGCTGTGATGCCTTTTACATTCTTACTGTTCACTCTTGCGATAAAAGCCTCAGGAAAACTTCTTTCTTTTCCAAATAATACACCGATTTTCTTCATAACTGTTAGTTTATAATTTTGAGATGCCCTGGTTGATATTCAACTCCAATCAAATATATTTTTTCGCTGGCAATTAAACAAATTATGTTTAAAGATATGCAAATATGTAAATGTGCAAACAGGCAGATGATAAGTTGCAGTAGCAGGTATCTGGCATGCTGTTTTTCCTTATTTTTGGGGATATGTCAGCAGAAAGTACGGCCAATATCTCAGTAGAGCATCATATCATCTTATCTGAATTTTTAGAAAGGGAGGTTAAAGTTGATTTCTATCTTCCCGTTAATGCCGGTAACAGTAATGGGGTAAGCCTTTTGCTCATCAACGACGGGCAGGACCTGCAGACCATGCATTTTGACGAAATACTGGAAGAATTGTACGAAGACAATGCCATCAGTGCTTTATTGTGCGTGGGCATTCATTGTGGGAAGGACCGGAAAAATGAATATGGCACGGCAAAAATATTGGATTATAAAGGCAGGGGGGCAAGGGCTTCTTTGTATAACCGTTTTGTTTTTGAAGAACTACTCCCTTTTATCCGCCGTTCATTATTGGTGTATTCATTTAAAGAAAAATCCTTTGCCGGTTTTTCGATGGGTGGTTTGTGTGCACTGGATATTGTGTGGAACCATCCATTAGAATTCAGTAAAGTGGGAGTCTTCAGCGGCTCACTCTGGTGGCGTGATAAGGACCAGGATGCCCCTGATTTTGATGAAGACACTGACAGAATCATGCATCAACAGATAAAAGAGGGTGATTATGCACCCTGGTTAAAATTTTTCTTTGAAGTGGGTACGCTTGATGAAGTGGCCGACAGGAATAATAACGGTATCATTGATTCTATTGATGATACGGTTAGCCTCATTGATGACCTGGCTGCAAAAGGGTACGATCGCGAAAATGATATAAAATTTGTAGAATTAAAAGATGGTAAGCATGATGTGCCCACCTGGGCAAAGGCACTGCCGGATTTTTTAAAGTGGGGTTGGGGGAGTAGAAGTTGAGGGTTGCTACCAGGTAAATCGATAGATCGGCTTGATCAAAGTTTAAATCTTTTATAAATAAAAACGTCCCGATAAAATCGGGACGTTTTTTATTAATTGCTTCCAATCTATTAATTGAAAATATACCTAAGTCCAAATTGCATGTAATAGGTAGATCCGATGCTTACATTATCCCTGTAAGTGGATGTAGCAAGCCCGGTTCCCACGGTAGCCAGTTGGAAAGTTGGTTTTACCGCACCTCCGGTTACTAAAGATGAAACGTTTTGCGGAACAAGGATAGAAGACGCATTTACAGTTTTAAATATTCCCCAGTTTGAATTCAACAGGTTGGTGAAGTTGAAAATATCCAAACTGAACTGGATCGTATTCCTTTGTTTACCGATATTGGTGAACAGGTCCTGCATCACACGGATGTCGAACTGGTTGCGCCATGGAAGTTTGGCACCATTGCGTTCAGCATACTCACCCATATGTTTTCTTAAGTATTTATCCTGGTCGATATAAGCGAAGAACAGGTCACTTTGTTGTTGAGCACTATACGTTACACCATTTAGTGTTTTAGGAACAAAAGTGATCTCTGAAGGATTTTTTGGAATATAGATCAGGTCATTATTTGTTCCGTCGCGGTTGAAATCGGAAGAATAAGTATAAGAGAATGTACCTGTGCTGGCTCCTTCATAGAAAAGAGATACTGTAGTAGCAAGGTGCTTTAAGTATTCTTTGCGATAAGAAAGTGATGCGATGATACGGCTTGGAACAATAAAGTTTGAGTTACCCAATGAAGAGAAATTAGCGCCATTTACAGTTGGTGTACTCTGCCAGGCAGAAAGTGGCTGGTCGCCGCTGCCATCAAACAGGTTGTTAGCTACAGAACCGGTATAGGCCACTGTGCCATAAAATCCTTTGCTGAATTGTTTTTCCAGTTTTGCAGTTAGAGAGAAATAAAATCCTTTCTTACCATTAGACATTAAAATGGAATTGAACGCCTGCGTTCCCCTTGCATCACCATTTGGTACTGCTGTGCTTGGGTTTGGATTTGTAACTGCATTAAACGTAGCTGAAGTAAGCGGGTTCACGAATTTATCCTTAACTGCAACAGGGTAGAACATCCTGTTATCCGGGTAGCCGGTAACATTTAAAGGCGTTGGTGCAACAAGATTTGGGTTACTGAATACTGCTGTATGTATATCCTTATTTAAAATTCCTTCCATGGTAAATACCAGGCCTTTGGCGATCTTTTTATCAAAAGCAAGGCTTGTTTTCCATGTTTGCGGGAATTTAAAATCCGGTGCAAGTGCAGATATTGTACTTGGTATCACCGTACCTGATGAAGGTTGTACAGTTGGCAGGTAGGCGGCAGGGTTAGGGTTGAAAGGGCCAGGTGTTGAATAAAGGGCCGGGTTTCCTCTGTTTGCTGCAGGTGTTTCAGTTGTTGATGTTACCTGTAATAAACCGGCATCACCAGACTGGCTAACGATCCATACAAATGGTATCCTTCCTGTGAATATACCTGTTCCACCACGTATCTGTAAACTTCTGTCACCGTTGATATCCCAGTTAAAGCCAATGCGGGGCGACCAAAGTATTTTTGATTTAGGAAGTGTACCTGTATTGATCTTTTGGCCACCGGCGAAAGTTAATGCTGCCACTAATGGATGTGTCTTGATCTCATCTACATTTGGATAAGTTGGTTTATCTCCGCGCAA
>JAYWAN010000105.1:0-5223 GCA_043782405.1 Chitinophagaceae bacterium | reverse complement strand
ATGATGCTGTTGCAAAATTTGGCGAAGATTCACTGCGGGAATATGGTATTGTTCCCTGGAATATCCAGTTCATGCTGCAACGCCTCACCACTGCATTTAAAGAGAAAGATTTCAGTAAGATAATGAAGGCCAGTGCCGAGCTGGGCCACTATGTGGCCGATGCACATGTACCCCTGCACACCAACAGTAACCACGATGGGCAGTTTACCCAACAGAAAGGCATACACGCTTTTTGGGAAAGCCGCGTACCCGAACTATTGGCAGAGAAAGAGTTCGACTTCTTTATCGGCAAAGCGGAATACATTAAAAACCCGGGCGATTTTACCTGGAAGATCATCCTGGAAAGTGCAAAAGCCGCAGATTCGGTGTTGGTTTTTGAAAAAGAACTCACCAAAAAATTCCCGGATGATAAGAAATATGCTTTTGAAGAAAGGAGCGGTAAATTGATACGGCAATATTCAACAGCCTATACCATCGCCTATAATAAAAAACTGGGTGGCATGATCGAACGGCGTATGCGCCAATCCATTTTCGACATTGCCTCATTTTGGTACACCGCCTGGGTAAATAGCGGCCAGCCCGACCTGAAAGGATTGGCAAAGCAACAATTCAGTGAGGCAGACCAAAAAGAGTTTGACGGGTTAAACAACAACTGGAAATACGGCGGCAAAATGATCGGTAGAAAGGAATACTAATATTCCGGTTTCCCACAAAGCCTCAAAGAACACAAAAGTAATTTCAATATTTTTCTCAGTCGCCTTTAAGGATATTTTTAAATAATACATTCCCCATTTTATAAGCTTTCGTGCAAGGAAATTATATTTTGTATTTTTGCCCCTAACATCATTTAACCCGCACGTCAGTGGTACATAATTTTAACGCAGGCCCTTCTATTTTGCCAAAAGAGGTATTTGAACAGGCATCCAAAGCAATCCTTGATTTTAATGACACCGGCCTTTCTATTTTGGAATTAGGCCACCGCACCCCGCTTTTCCAGGAAGTAATGGATGAAGCAAGGGTATTGGTAAGGGAGTTGATGCAACTGGATGATGACCATGAAGTGTTATTCCTTCATGGCGGCGCTTCCACACAGTTCATGCAGGTGCCGATGAATTTATTGGATGAAAAAGATACCGCCGCTTTTACAGATACTGGTGTATGGAGCAGCAAAGCCATCAAGGAAGCAAAAATTTTTGGTAAAGTTGAAATTGTGTGCAGCAGCAGGGAAGCAGGATTTACTTTTATCCCGAAAGATTTCGCTGTGCCCAATGATGCAAAATACTTGCACATCACCACCAATAATACCATTTACGGCAGCCAGTGGCAAAAAATTCCAACCACAAGCAATTCACTTGTTGCAGATATGAGCAGTGATATCTTCAGCCGGGTACTGGATTTCAATGCCTTTGACCTTATTTATGCAGGTGCCCAGAAAAACATGGGGCCTGCCGGTGTAAACCTGGTTGTGGTGAATAAAAATATCTTAGGGAAGATAAAACGGAACATCCCCACCATCATGGATTACCGCAATCATATCAAAGAAGGCAGTATGCTGAATACTCCACCTGTATTTGCGGTTTATGTTTGTATGCTTACACTTCGCTGGCTGAAGTCACAGGGAGGCGTAGCCGCAATTGAAAAATTGAACAATGAGAAAGCAGCTTTATTATATACGGCTATTGATGAAAGCGAGCTTTTCAAAGGCACTATCGTTACTGCAGACAGGAGTAAAATGAACGTTTGCTTTGTAATGAACGACCCTGCAATGGAAGCAGCTTTTTTAACATTTGCTAAAGAACAGGGTATCGTAGGTATAAAAGGTCATCGCCTTACAGGTGGCTTCCGGGCTTCGCTTTACAATGCTTTGCCTTTAAGCAGTGTGGAATTTTTGGTACAACTGATGAGGGAATTCACCCACAAAAATGCTTAAAAACAATTGCAATACATTTGCAGCAAATTTATAATTACGGATGATCTCTATACAACCTTTTAAAGCATTACGCCCCGAAGCACAACTGGCAAAACAGGTAGCAGCCAGGCCCTATGATGTACTCAACAGTAAAGAAGCCAGGATAGCAGCGCAGGGAAATTCTTATAGTTTTTTACATATCACCAAAAGTGAAATTGACCTGCCTGAAGATATTGATATTCATTCGCAGGCTGTGTATGATAAAGCCAAAGAGAACCTTGCGGCATTTATCAGCCGCAATATATTATTCAGGGAAAATAAATCATGTTATTATATATACCGTTTGATCATGAACGGAAAGAGCCAGACCGGTTTGGTTTGCGGCAGCTCGGTAAATGATTATGAGAACAATCTTATTAAAAAACACGAATTCACCCGACCCGATAAGGAGCTTGACCGCATCAATCATATTAAAACAACGGGTGCACAAACAGGTAATGTTTTTATCGCTTACAAAAATGTTGATGATATTGACACCCTTATCAACGACTGGAAAAACGATCGCAGTCCGGTATATGACTTTATTGCAGATGATGGCGTACAACATACCGTGTGGATCGTAAATGATGACGAAACGATTAAAAAGATCACAAGGTTTTTTAAAGAACAGGTTCCCTGCACCTATATTGCCGACGGCCACCACCGTGCAGCATCGGCGGCTAAAGTGCGTGCAACACTTAGGAATGATATAACTGCAGGTGCCAATTATTTTTTAACTACCCTTTTTCCTTCCAACCAGTTGCAGATAATGGATTATAACCGTGTGGTAAAAGACCTGAACGGTTTGAGCACTGAAGAATTCCTGGAAAAAATAAGTAAGCATTTCTTACTTGAAAAAGTTGCCAAGGCCTTTTCACCGGGGCAGCAGCACCAGTTTGGCATGTACCTTAATGGCCAATGGTACCAGTTGGCATGTATGGATAACAGTTATACCACAGATCCCATCGGTATATTGGATATCACTATTCTTCAAAATAATTTATTAGGCCCCGTATTGAATATCAAAGACCAGCGTACAGATACCCGTATCGATTTTATTGGCGGCATCCGTGGTTTGGGTGAACTGGAGAAAAGGGTGAATAGCGGTGAGATGGCAGTGGCTTTCAGTCTGCACCCGGTAAGTATCCAGCAACTGTTTGATATCGCCGACAGCGGTAATGTAATGCCGCCAAAAAGCACCTGGTTTGAACCTAAGTTGAGAGATGGATTGCTGACACATTTAATGGATACAGTAAAATTTTAACAGCCCTATTAACCCTTCCATATCGAATTTCATTGTAATTTTAATGTAATGAGTAAGTCGCGGCATTTTTTCTTCGCCTTTTGTTTTCTTTGCTTTACCGGTGCTGCAATTGCACAGGATGCAGCGCAGTTACATGAAACAGCCAGGGCCTTCATGCGACAAGGTGATTATTCCAATGCCATTTTGATATTGAACAGAGCCATTTTAGCCGATCCGAAAAATATAGAGATCGCCAAAGACCTGGGATTGAATTATTATTTTGCAAAAGATTACAGCAAAGCATTGGATATTTATAAGCCCATTCTTGAAAGGGATGATGCAGATGACCAGTGTTTCCAGATAGCCGGCGATATTTACCTTGCGCTGGATCTTACAAAAGAATGTGATAAGGTTTACAGGAAGGGGTTAAAAAAATTTCCTGATAGCGGCCCGCTGTATAATGAACTGGGTGAACTGTTATGGGGCCAGAAAGATTATACCTGCATCAAACAATGGGAAAAAGGGATTGAAGTGGATCCGGGTTTCTCTAAAAACTATTATAACGCCTGCAAGTATTATTATTTTACAACCGATAAAGTATGGAGCATCTTATATGGTGAAATATTTTTGAATATTGAGCCTATGAGTACCTCTGCACCCGAAATAAAAAATATATTGCTGGAAGGATATAAGAAATTATTTGCAGAGGCAGACCTGGATAAGAACAATACCGATAAGAACAGTTTTGTGATCGCTTTTATACACACCATGAATAAACAAAGCGCTATGGCCGCAGCCGGTATCGATGCCGAATCGCTTACCATGATAAGGGCCCGCTTTATCCTCGACTGGTTCAATGAATATGGCCAACAATTCCCTTTTCGTTTATTTGAATTGCAAAGGCAACTATTGCAGGAAGGGCTATTTGATGCTTATAATCAATGGATATTCACCGGTGAACAAAACTTACCGGCTTATCAAAACTGGACACAAACACATGCCGGTGAATATGCTGAACTGACCGGCTTTCAAAGAGGGCGGATCTTTAAGATCCCCACCGGCCAATACTACCATAGATAGATCCGCCACCTGGCACCAGTTTCCCGTTTTTTCTTTACCTTGGTTCAAAATAAATTATTATGGACGAACAACGCGATGAAAAGTTATGGCAGATCGCCAAACGCAGGGCTGATTTTCAAAACAGCCTGCTGGGGTTTTTTGCTACCACCGCTATCTGCTGGGTGATCTGGTTCTTTACAGACGGGAATTGGGTAGGCACCCCCTGGCCACTTTGGGTAATGCTTGGCCTGGGCATCGGTTTGTTTTTTAAGTTCATGAAGGCTTATAAAACTGATAAGGACACATTAGCCGAAAGAGAATATGATAAACTGAAGGGCCAGAACAAATAATTATCCTTATACCAACGATTACATATGAATGAAAATTCAAGGATATTCGATTGCATAGACTTTCAGCTGAACAAATTTCCCAAAGCGGATATGCTTGCCGGAAAGGAGAAGGGCGAATGGACAACTTACAGCACCGCCGAGGTCAAGACAATGGTGAACAAACTAAGCGCAGGTTTACTGCGTTTAGGCGTTAGCGGTAATGATATGACGGTTGAACACCAGGACAAGATTGCACTGGTTTCAAAGAACCGTCCCGAATGGCTGATACTCGATCTTGCCTGTCAGCAGATAGGCGCCTTACTTTGCCCCATCTATCCCACCACCAATGTAAATGAGTTGGAATTCATATTTAATGATGCGGCTGTTAAATATGTTTTTATCAGCGGGCAGGATATCCTGGATAAGGTAAATAATATCCGCAACCGGGTTCCCTCTTTAGTGAATGTGTATAGTTTTGACGAGCTGCCCAATGCCGATCATTGGAAAAAGATCCTTGTACCCATAGAGGCATATGACCTGGTAAAACTGGAAGACGTAAAAAATACAGTTTTACCCAAACACTGTGCTACCATCATTTATACATCGGGTACAACAGGAACGCCTAAAGGTGTTATGCTTAGCCA